>JAYTBZ010000102.1:0-4331 GCA_043736705.1 Flavobacterium sp.
ATTTTCTTTTTCTCTTTATTGCAAGAGCTCAAAACCAAAAAAAGAAGCGATATATGTAGTATCTTTGTGTTTTTTGTAAAATTCATTGTCAAAGTGATAGAAAAGCAAATATATAGAATCAATGTCTTTTGATACCCTGTTTTTTTGAAACCTTAACAGTACTTTATAACTAAGCATTCCTTGTGTTTTTGTATCGTTTTGTACATCAGTGTTTAAAAATATCTCACTTCCCGAATTGTACTAAAAAATAAATCGTTTTTAGATTAAATTGTTATATTTGTAACAATAATGTATTATAAAGTTATATTAAAATAATAAGATAAGAGAATATATGAAATTTGGAATCATAAAAGAAAGAAAAAATCCACCAGACCGAAGAGTTATTTTTTCACCAGATGAGCTGACGAGATTGAAAAATCAGTACCAAAATTGTTCCATAAAAGTAGAAAGTTCTGATATTCGGATTTTTACTGATGCGGAATATACAAATGTAGGTATTGAAGTTGCTACTGACATCAGTGATTGTGATGTATTATTTGGAGTTAAAGAAGTTCCTCTAGAAAATTTAATTCCCAATAAGACTTATTTCTTTTTTTCACATACCATAAAAAAACAGCCCTATAATAGAAAATTATTGCAGGCTATTTTAGAGAAAAATATTGATTTGTATGATTACGAAACTATTGTAGACGAACACAATCGCAGATTAATAGGTTTTGGACGTTATGCAGGAATTGTTGGTGCATACAATAGCATTAGAGCTTTCGGAATAAAATTTGAGTTATTCAAATTACCTAAAGCGGAATCATTATCTGGTAAAGAAGCTTTAATTACACATTTAAAACGCTTGGTTTTACCACCATTAAAATTTGTAATTACGGGAACTGGAAAAGTAGGAAATGGTGCCAAGGAAATCTTAGATGCTATAAAAATTAAAGAAGTTTCAGTTGAAAATTATTTGACAAAAAACTATACACAATCAGTTTATACCCAGATTGATGTACTGGATTATAACAAACGCAAAGACGGACAAGTATTGGATTTTACCGACTTTTACGATAATCCAAAAGACTATGTTTCAGATTTTAAACGATTTACTACAGTCTCGGATGTTTATATTTCTGGACATTTTCATGCCAATGATGCTCCCGTAATTTTAAGTCGTGAGATGCTTCAATCCAAAGATTGTAAAATTAAAATTGTTGCTGATGTTTCTTGTGATGTCAATGGTCCCATTGCTTGTACGCTTCGATCATCAACAATTGGTGAACCTTTATATGGTTACTCACCAACAGAGCATAAAGAAGTTGATGTTTTTCATCCTGCGGCAATCGTAGTCATGGCAGTTGATAATTTACCATGTGAATTACCAAAAGATGCGAGCGAAGGATTTGGAGAAATGTTTTTAGAACATGTTTTTCCGTCATTTTTCAATGGTGATAAAGATGAAGTACTTAAAAGAGCTAAAATAACTGAACAAGGAAACTTAACTCCAAGATTTAGTTATCTCCAAGATTTTGTAGATGGGAAGTAAATTTTATTTTAATATGTTTAGAAAACAGTTGTAAAGTTAATTTTGCAACTGTTTTTTTTGATAATTTTTAATAGTAGGCATTCATTGTGAATCAATTTTTTTGTTGCCACTAAATTTTATCAGTAGGATTAAATTTGTCCTTGAACTAAGATTAATTTCTTTTTTTAGCCTGTCTTTTCTTATTTTAACATAAAAAATAGATTTTTTTTTAAAATTTAAGAATTAATAGTTTTAAAAATCAAAATAATAATCTAATTTGCCTTCGTCAATACTTAATTATATGTTAAATAAAGAATTGACTTTAATATAAGGAACCATTAACCCAAAAAGACCAATGAGAACGAACTTTACTGTACTATTATTTTTACTTATTTCTTTTGTTGGATTAGCTCAAAAAAATGAAATCAAGCAGGCTCAAGCCGAATTTAAAAACGGTAACTCAAATGGAGCTTTATCTACATTAGTAAAAAGTGAATATTTGATTATTAATGCAACATATGATGATAAGTCAGAATTTTATAAATTAAAAGCAGAAATCTATAAAAGTATTGCAGACAAAAATATTGACCCTGCGGCTAACATTACAGCTGCTGTTGCTGCTTACAACCAATTGATGTTTGAGGAAGATCTTGGCCAACAATATAAATATACATTGAAAGCGAAAGAAGCTATTAAGTTGATTAAAACTGAAATGGAAAATAGTGCCAATAAGGATATTAAAGCTGAAAAGTATGCTGACGCAGCAAAAAAAATGTACAGTTTGTACGAATTAGATAAAAAAGACACTATTAATCTATACTTGTCAACATCCTATTACATGAAGATGAAAGATTATGATGCGGCTCTTGCAAACTATAAACAATTACGCAAAATAAACTATACAGGCAAAGGAATGGAGTACTATGCTGTAAATAAGAAAACAAATGTAGAAGAGTTATTTTTATCAGTTAGTGATAGAGATATTAGTATGAAAGGTGGTTTTCATGATAAACCAAAAAATGTTGTTGCCAAATCTAAAAAAAATGAAATTTTCCTGAATATGGGTTTCATCTACAGTGAAAAAAAGGACTTTAAATCAGCTGAAAGTATTTATAAAGAAATGATTGCTTACAATCCTAAAAGTACGGAACCTTACTTAGAATTAACATATACCTTGCTGGATCAAAAAAGGGCATTAAGTGAACAAATGAGTCTTCTGGGAACTTCTGCAAGTGAAATGCTTGCTTATGATAAACTAAAGATAAAAATGGATGATGTCGTTAAAGAGGCAATTTCTTTCTTAGAAAAAGCTAATGCAATTGAACCCAAGAATACAATTATTTCCGATTTATTACTTAAATTATATCGATCAATGGATTTAACTGCAGAATATAATGCCTTGAAAGCTAGAATGTAATTTTTTAAATTATTAAACATAATAAAAGCCCTGTAATTTATAAGAATTGCAGGGCTTTTTGTTTAAATCAGAGGTTTATTATTTGAGACTTCCAACCATATCTTCGGGTTTAACCCAAGCATCAAAATCTTCTGAAGTTACATAACCCAAACGAACAGCTTCATCTTTTAAAGTTGTTCCGTTTTTATGTGCAGTTTGTGCAATTTCGGCTGATTTATAATATCCAATTTTTGTATTCAAAGCCGTAACTAACATTAATGAATTGTCTACCAATTCTTTGATGCGTTTGTAATTTGGTTCGATACCTTGAGCACAATGTTCGTCAAAAGACATACAAGCATCTCCCAATAATCTTGCTGATTGCAAGAAATTTGCAGCCATTAAGGGTTTAAAAACATTCAATTCATAATGACCTTGCATTCCTCCTACAGTAATAGCAACATCATTTCCTATAACTTGCGCGCAAACCATCGTTAATGCTTCACATTGTGTTGGGTTTACTTTTCCTGGCATAATAGAAGATCCAGGTTCATTTTCTGGAATAAGAATTTCTCCAATTCCGGAACGAGGTCCAGAAGCTAACATTCGCACATCGTTTGCAATTTTATTTAATGAAACAGCTAGTTGTTTTAATGCTCCGTGTGTTTCTACAATAGCATCGTGTGCAGCCAACGCTTCAAATTTATTTTTGGCAGTAACGAATGGATGTCCTGTAAATTGAGCAATATATTCTGCTACTTTTACGTCATATCCTTCTGGGGTATTTAATCCTGTTCCAACCGCAGTGCCGCCAAGAGCTACTTCTGATAAGTGAGCTAAAGTGTTTTTAACCGCTTTTAAACCGTAGTTTAATTGCGCTACATAACCTGAGATTTCTTGTCCTAAAGTAAGTGGTGTAGCATCCATTAGATGTGTACGTCCTATTTTTACGACAGTATTAAACTCAATAGCCTTAGCATGTAGTGTATCTCTTAATTTTTCAACACCTGGAATGGTAACTTCTACAACTGCTTTATAGGAAGCAATGTGCATTCCAGTAGGGAAGGTGTCATTTGATGATTGTGATTTATTGACATCATCATTGGCTTTAATGAATTGTTCGCCTTCGCCAATATTGAATCCTTTCAGTACCTGCGCACGATTAGCAATTACTTCATTCACGTTCATGTTACTTTGCGTACCAGAACCCGTTTGCCAGATCACTAATGGAAATTCATTATCTAATTTTCCAGCTAAGATTTCGTCACATACGGCACCTATTGCATCTCTTTTTTCTAGGGGTAATACTCCTAAATCACAATTGGCGTAAGCCGCTGCTTTTTTAAGATAAGCAAAACCTTCAATAATTTCCTTTGGCATGGAAGCCGATGGACCTATTTTGAAGTTATTTCTGGAACGTTC
>JAYTBZ010000103.1:0-1961 GCA_043736705.1 Flavobacterium sp.
TTGTTCAAATTTATTCATATGTATTTTTAAAATAGGGTGCAAAATTACTGTTAATAATCGATATAAACTAATGCTATTTTAAGATTTAATAATTTATTACCATTTGATTGTCAGAAAGTTATATTTTATATTTAGGAATTGTTTATTTTGATTTCAAATTTTAGTCTAAAATAGTGTTACTAAAGTTGTTTTTTTGTAATCAAAATGTTGTATTGATTGTTGTTTATCTATTTAATTTTAAAAAATCAATTAACTGTTGCGTAGCTTTTCCCCTGTGACTGATTTTATTTTTAATGTCTAACGATAATTGTGCAAAAGTCTCTTGGTATTGTAAAGGTTTAAAAATGGGATCATAACCAAAGCCCTGATTTCCTATTTTTTCTAAAGTTATTTCTCCTGGAGCAATTCCTGTAAAAAGATGCTGTTTCCCGTCTATGTTTAGTGCTATTACAGTTTTGAATTGTGCTTTCCTGTTATTTGTATCAGATAAGTTTTCTAATACTTTATTCATATTGTCATCGGCATTGCGTTGTTCTCCCGCATATCTTGCAGAATAAACGCCCGGAGCTCCATTCAAAGCATCGATTTCAAGTCCAGTATCATCAGCAAAACATTCGTAACCGTATTTTTCAGTAACATAATTTGCTTTTAGAATCGCATTACCTTCAATAGTATCGGCAGTTTCGGGAATGTCCTCAAAACAACCAATACTTTCAAGACTTAGTATAGTTATTGTATCAGGAAGCATGCTTTGGAGTTCCAAGATTTTATTTTTGTTGTTAGAGGCGAAAACGAGTTGCATGATTTGGGTTTTTTATTGGATTAAAACGTTACAATTTGTAATTTTATATCTAATGCTAATTGTAAAACTTGATAATGTCAGTCAAAAAAGTTGCTGATTTAAATAATTGGGATAGTTTAACTAAAACGCAATCTTACGTAAACGTGTTTAATCCCTTTTTTATCAGAATCTCTCTCGTCTATTTCTAGAATGTCGGTAAGCGATTTTAACATGGGAGTCAATTTTGAAAATCCGTAGTTTCGGGGATCAAATTCGGGTTTTTTCTTGACAATTAAATTCCCAACATCGCCTAGAAAGGCCCAGCCGCTATCATCGCCAATGTCTTCAATAGTAGATTCGATGAGCTCAATAGTTTGCAAATCAATTTTATTGAGGCTTTTTGGAGTCGCTTTTTTAGTATCGCTCGCGGTACGTTTAGGTGACTTCTTCTTTATAGCTCCATCTAATACTTCGATATAAACAAATCGGTCGCAAGCGACAATGAACGAATTTGGCGTTTTTTGTTCACCAATTCCAATTACTTTCATTCCAGATTCACGAAGTCTGATTGCTAATCGTGTAAAATCAGAATCACTAGAAACAATACAAAAACCATCTACTTTGTCTGAGTACAACAAATCCATCGCATCAATAATCATGGCAGAATCGGATGAATTTTTACCTACCGTATAACTGTATTGCTGGATGGGTGTAATGGCATGTTCTAATAATACGCTTTTCCAACCTCCTGCATTTGGTTTAGTCCAGTCTGCATAAATGCGTTTTGTTGTTGGTGTACCAAATTTTGCAATTTCCTCCATCATACCTTTTACATTGCTGTAGGGAACGTTGTCGGCATCAATAAGGACTGCTAATTTTAATTCCTTTGTATTGTTAGACATAAATTTAAAATTTATTTAAGTAAGTCAAATATACAAAGTTTATTGTGTTATGCTTGGTATGTTTAGCATTTGATTTGTGCAAAACTGCACTATAAAAAATGGTGTCTTGGAGTTTTAGTAGTACTTTGTTTAAATTTTCAGGTTTCAAATTTTTGAATATTCGTGTGATTAGATTGCTTGAAAAATAAATTTATTTTCAAGTCCTTTATAAAATTTAAATAATTATTTTTGCAACTTCTTAAAATTAAAATTATTACTTTACATATTATGGTAAAAGA
>JAYTBZ010000104.1:0-21689 GCA_043736705.1 Flavobacterium sp.
TAGATTATGATATATTTGATGAGTAATTTTTTAACAAAATAATTAACAAAATATGCCGATAACAGCTAACGATACCAATAGAAAATCATGGTTAGAAGTGCCTGCCGATAGTGATTTTCCTATTCAAAATATACCTTTTGGAGTTTTTCTAACTAAAGAAAACATAGTGACTGTAGGGACAAGGATTGGTGATTTCGCCATTGACTTGGGTGCCTTACAACAATTAAATTATTTTGAAGGCATTGAACTTACAGATGATATGTTCATGCAAGATACTTTGAATGATTTTATTTCAGATGGACAAAAAACATGGCGTTTGGTTCGGAACCGAATTGCAGAACTTTTTGATGCCACAAACCCGAAATTACAAAATAATGCAAAAGATCTTGACATTATCATTTTTAGAATGGAAGATGTTGAAATGCAACTACCAGTACTTATTGGTGATTATACCGATTTTTATTCTAGTAAAGAGCATGCTACCAATGTAGGTAAAATGTTTCGTGATCCAGAAAATGCTTTATTACCCAACTGGTTGCACATTCCAGTAGGGTATCATGGTAGAAGTTCCACTATTGTTCCATCAGGTATTCCAGTTCACAGACCAATGGGACAAACGTTGCCTAACGGTGAAACTACGCCGGTTTTTGGACCTTCTCGTTCCGTAGATTTTGAATTAGAAACTGCTTTTATAACCACAGATGTAAACATCATGGGCGAAAACATAGCGGTTACTGAAGCTGAAGATTATATTTTTGGAATGGTTTTGTTGAATGACTGGAGTGCCCGCGATATCCAAAAATGGGAATATGTGCCATTAGGGCCATTTTTAGCTAAGAATTTTGCTAGCTCTATTTCCCCTTGGATCGTGACCATGGATGCGTTGGAACCGTTCAGAACGAAAGGACCAAAACAAGAACCTACTCCTCTTCCCTATTTGCAACAAAAAGGAAAACATTCTTTTGATATTAATTTAGAAGTAGCTATACAACCCGAAAATGCGGTGCCTACAGTAGTTTCACACTCTAATTTTAAATATTTATATTGGTCTATGTGCCAGCAATTAGCACATCATACTTCAAATGGATGCCGAGTAAACTCTGGGGATATGATGGGTTCCGGAACTATTTCTGGTCCTACCGAAGATAGTTTTGGTTCTATGTTAGAATTAACTTGGGGCGGAAAAAATCCAATAAAATTGAGCGACGGATCAGAACGTAAATTTATCAATGACAATGACACCGTAATCATGAAAGGTTTTTGTCAAAACGGTCAGGTCCGCATTGGTTTTGGAGAGGTTTCAAGTAAACTGCTTCCCCCTTTTGTAAGACAATAAATAAAAATTTGTATTTTAAACCTAACATTTAGTCTATTTTTGTTAGGTTTTTTTGTGGCATTATTTTTTGGATTTTAAAATTCAAAACCTACAAAACTGCTAAAAAAAAGTAGAAAAAATTTTGAAAAATCATTTACTTAACTCTAAGCTTATGAAAAAAATTACTCTTTTATTATCCCTGTTTCTTCTCATTTCCTCTTGTGGCGTGAAACAAACTCAAAACTTATTGAGCTCTGGGAATTACGATCAAGCTATAGACAATGCGGTATCTAACTTGAGAAGCAATAAAGACAAAAAAGGAAAACAAGATTATGTATACTTGCTTGAGGAGGCTTTCGCCAAAGCAAAAGAACGAGATTTAAATACCGTCACTATATTGACAAAAGAGGCTAATCCAGCACAATTGGAAAAATTGTACAACACGTACATGCAATTAAATTCCCGTCAAGAAAAAATTAAACCCGTGCTTCCTTTAAGGTTAATTAAAGAAAGTCGCAATGCATTTTTTCCTTTTGATAATTATAACGACCAAATCATAAGTAGTAAAAATGCTTTGTCAGCGTATTTATATGCGAATGCAAAAAAATTAATGGGAACTTCAGATAAAATGAATTTCCGAAAAGCGTATGATGATTTAGACTATTTAAACCAGATTAATCCAAATTATAAAAACGTTCAACAGTTGATGGATGAAGCAAAGTTTAAAGGTTCTGATTATGTTTTGGTTTCCACAAAAAATGAAACCAATATGGTTATCCCTACCCAACTTCAAAATGATTTATTGGACTTCAGCACCATGGGATTAAACGACAAATGGACGGTTTACAATAGCAACAAACAAAAAGGATTTGACTATGATTATGGAATGGTCATCAATTTTAGACAAATTTATATTTCACCCGAACAAATCAAGGAAAGAGAATTTGTAAAAGAACGCGTGATCAAGGACGGAATAAAAAAATTAATTGATGCTAATGGAAAAGAAGTTCTAGATGAAAAAGGAAAAGTGGTCATGGTTGATAATTTGATTCCCGTTACTGCAAGAATTTATGAATTTAAGCAATTCAAGTCATGCCAAATTACCGCTAAAATTGATTACATTAACTTTAAAAACAATCAACTGTTGCAATCGTTTCCACTAACAAGCGAATTCATTTTCGAAAATATTTATGCCACTTACAAGGGAGATCGTCGCGCCTCCGACGATAATTATTATTCATTTTTTGACAGACGACCAGTTGTTTTTCCAAGCACTGAGCAAATGGTTTACGACACCGGCGAAGACTTGAAAGCAAAAATTAAAGACATAATTACCCGCAATAGATTTAGAAATTAATACTAAAAACTATTCAATTAAGACTTCAACACATTGATAATCATTACAATAAATGATTTTTTTTTACTTAAAAATTAACAATTATCATGTGACCTCATTGTAATTTATCATTGGATTCACAAATCCAAAAAGTACTGTTTATCTATTTCGTAATGTTCTTTTTGCAATTTTTAACGAAAAAGCAAGATGTCTTAAAAGATCATTTGAATTTAGAAAATGAAGTTCAAAAAAATCTAGCATTTTATAATGATATAATTCAGCTTTTAAAATGAAAATTTCTATTACAACTATTTCAAAAAAATATTATAAACAAAAAAAATACAAAACCATAGAACTATTTACACTTCTGAAGTGACCGAGAATTGCTAAAAAATGCCTGAATATATCAAAAAAAGATAAAAAGTAAAGATGTAGTTATTGCTTTAGACAAAAGAAAATATGCTGGTTTTTGCTATATAAAAAACTGGTAATACAGCAATTATAGAGAACATTCAGCCTTGTTCATACATTCCCAATTACAAGCATTTAGGTTTCGTACAGAAAACAACCTACGTTAAAATTTTGATTTTCCCGTTGCTAAATAAGTTGCAGCGTTATTAACAGAATTTGCTATTGCATCACGTAACGCTTTATCAAATGCAAAAAATAGGACTCCACCACTTCCTTTTGAAACAAAATCTAAAATTTTCTTTCGTGATTTTACCTCATATACTTGGTAATGAGCATTTACAATACAACTTTCACTTTGACCACCACCAATTGCCATTCCACTACCTGGTGATCCCATAAAAATAGGTGCGCCACCTTTTATACTATTTGCAATTTCAAATTCAGATATTCGTACTAAGTAATCAGCAGTTGTAGTTGTGAATAAAGAATCAATCCTATTTTGTTGCTCTTTATTAAAAAGAGCTAGATTATCACTCACGAAACTTAATGATTGATCATTAGTGATAGTTCCAAAAACAAAACGACTTTTAAATTTTACTGATATTAAACTATCGTGATACTGCACGAAATCGCTATTTTCTTTGAATCGTTTTTGAAAAGTTTTCGAAAACTCATTAACTACAATGTTTTCGCTACTTACCACAATAGCGGTTTTATTTGCACCAAAACTAAAACCCGATGATGCATAATTCAAGTTTTCATTAATTCGAACTACAGTACAACTCCACAAAAATAAAAAAGCACAAAATAATGCAAGAATCAAAGATTTAGAAAATTTCATTTTTTAAATTTTAAAATAGCTTATGTTATTTTACAATCTCCCCTTCAATTCCCCAGCATCAATATCACTATGAGAAACATCATATACTGATTTTCCTTCCTTAATTAATAGTAATTGTGGCGATTGATGTGTTACTCCAAATTGATTTGCAATCGCATTAGAAACATCGCGATACGCAATTAAATCTAAAAAATAGGGTGAGACTTTAGCAGAGCTATCAAACTCATTTTCAAATTGTTTCAGCGCCATCCTACTTACGCTACATCTTGTGCTGTGTTTAAAAATCGCTACTGGCTTTTCATTTGAAAGCGTACGTATTTCGTCAAGCTGTCCTAAATTAGTTAGCTCGATCCAATTGATTTTATTTTCGTTGGAGTTGCTATCTTCTGAACTGTTAAAAATATTTTTAAAAAAACTCATAATTGTCTTATTTTAAGACATTTTGACTTTAAAGTATGATAAAAATCATTGAATTTCCGTCAATTTGTCTGTATTATTGTATTGGAATATATATTGAATAGTCTTGGCAAAGTTAGGCAAATAACAACAAAACAATATCGATCATGAACATAAATAAATTCACTATCAAATCGCAGGAGGCCATACAGCTTTCGCAACAATTGGCGCAAAGCTATGGGCAACAACAAATAGAAAATGAGCATATTTTTAAAGCGATTTTTGAGGTTGATGAAAATGTAGCGCCTTTTATTTTAAAAAAGCTAAATGTAAATGTCCCTTTATTTCTTCAAATATTAGATAGCACCATTCAGAGTTTTCCAAAAGTTTCCGGTGGCGAAATTATGCTATCCAGAACTACAAATTCAACTCTGAACGAAGCAGAAATAATTGCCAAAAAAATGAATGATGAATTCGTTTCTATCGAACATTTAATTTTGGCGATTTTTGATTCAAAAACTAAAACAGCCCAAATACTAAAGGATCAAGGCGTAACTGGAAAAGGATTGAAAGCGGCAATAGACGAATTGCGAAAAGGCGAAAGAGTGACTTCTGCATCGGCCGAAGAAACCTATAATTCATTAAACAAATACGCCAGAAACCTCAACGAACTAGCCCGTTCTGGAAAACTAGATCCTGTTATTGGTCGTGATGAAGAAATCCGCCGAGTATTACAAATTCTCACACGAAGAACCAAAAACAACCCGATGCTTGTTGGAGAACCTGGTGTGGGTAAAACCGCGATTGCTGAAGGATTGGCACATAGAATTGTTGATGGTGACGTTCCTGAAAACCTGAAAGACAAAATCGTTTATTCTCTCGATATGGGCGCATTAATTGCCGGAGCAAAATACAAAGGAGAATTCGAAGAACGTTTGAAATCAGTAGTGAAAGAAGTGACGGCTGCTGAAGGTGATATTGTACTTTTTATTGATGAAATTCACACGTTGGTAGGTGCTGGCGGTGGCGAAGGCGCCATGGATGCAGCTAATATTTTGAAACCTGCCTTAGCTCGTGGAGAATTACGCGCTATTGGCGCAACAACTTTGGACGAATATCAAAAATATTTTGAAAAAGATAAAGCACTCGAAAGACGTTTCCAAAAAATAATGGTGGAAGAACCCGACACCGAAAGTGCCATTTCTATTTTGCGTGGAATTAAAGAAAAATACGAAACCCATCACAAAGTCCAAATAAAAGATGATGCTATTATTGCAGCAGTTGAACTATCGCAACGCTACATCACCAACCGTTTTTTGCCTGATAAAGCTATCGATTTAATGGATGAAGCCGCATCAAAACTGCGTATGGAAATTAATTCAAAACCCGAAGAGCTGGATGTTTTGGATCGAAAAATCATGCAGTTAGAGATTGAAATTGAAGCCATTAAACGTGAAAAAGATGAAAGCAAACTCAAAATTTTAGGACTCGATCTAGCAAATCTAAAAGAAGATCGTAACGAGATTTATGCCAAATGGAAATCAGAAAAAGATGTAGTTGACAACATTCAAGCGGTAAAAACCGAAATAGAAGACTTTAAATACGAAGCGGAGCGTGCCGAACGTGATGGTGATTACGGAAAAGTAGCAGAGATTCGATATGGAAAAATCAAAGAAGCGCAAGAAAAATTAGCAGTCCTCACAAAACAATTACAGGAAAACCAATCAGGAACTTCACTAATTAAAGAGGAAGTTACCCGTGAAGATATTGCTGAAGTAGTTGCCAAATGGACCGGAATTCCAGTTATGAAAATGCTTCAAGGCGAACGCGAAAAATTATTAAAACTGGAAGATGAATTACATTTGAGAGTAGTTGGCCAGGAAGAAGCTATCGAAGCCGTGAGTGATGCCGTACGCCGCAGCCGCGCTGGATTACAAGATATGAAAAAACCTGTGGGTACGTTTCTTTTTTTGGGAACAACAGGAGTTGGTAAAACCGAATTAGCGAAAGCCCTTGCAGAATATTTATTCGACGACGAAAACGCAATGACCCGTATTGATATGAGCGAGTACCAAGAACGACACAGCGTAAGCCGTCTAGTAGGTGCACCTCCTGGTTATGTGGGTTATGACGAAGGTGGACAATTGACCGAAGCCGTGCGAAGAAAACCGTATTCTGTAATCCTTTTGGATGAAATTGAAAAAGCACATCCTGATACGTTTAACATCTTGCTACAAGTCTTAGATGAAGGACGTTTGACCGATAACAAAGGACGTTTAGCCGACTTTAAAAATACAATTATCATTATGACATCTAACATGGGAAGCCAAATTATTCAGGATAAGTTTGAAAATTTCACCCGAGGCAAAGCCGAACGAAGCGGAGCTAAAGGAAGTATTGAAGCCGCCACCGAAGCCGCAAAAGTAGAAGTCTTAGGATTATTAAAACAAACCGTTCGTCCAGAGTTTATCAATCGTATTGATGAAATCGTGATGTTCACGCCACTTACTACTGAAAATATCGCAAAAATTGTGGGACTTCAACTAAAAAGTGTAACTAAAATGTTAGCTCAACAAGGCATAACCATGGATGCCACTCCAGAAGCTATTGCCTATTTAGCGAAGAAAGGATATGATCCGCAATTTGGAGCCAGACCAGTAAAAAGAATCATTCAAAGAGAAGTCCTTAACGCTTTATCTAAAGAAATTCTAGCTGGAAAAATTGCAATTGATAGCATCGTTTTGATTGATGCATTTGACGCTAAATTGGTTTTTAGAAATCAAAGCGAATTAGTTTCTTAATCCGAACTATTTCCAAAATAATGAAAACATCAGTCGGAGGGCTGATGTTTTTTTATACAAAATTATTTTTAGGAGCAGAACATTCTGAACTTTTCATTACGAATTGTCCCGCTGTCCGCAGTATTTTTTTTTAAACGCACTCTTGTCACAGTTCGAAACTCTGACAAGATTAAAAGCGTTTACATAAAGGATACTTGCTTCTATCGGGGCTATTTTAGAATTTTTTGTATTTCAAAAAATTAATTTTTTAAACAAAAATGTTTTAGCTTCGCAGTACTAAATAATCAAAATAAGTTGGTTTCTTTTGAGAGAACAAAAGAATTAGCACAATCCCTAAAACAATCAATATGGCATCAGGTTTTTTCGCATTATTAGATGATATCGCAGCAATTATGGATGATGTTGCAGTTATGAGTAAAATAGCAGCCAAAAAAACGGCAGGGATTTTAGGCGATGATTTAGCCGTAAATGCTGAAAAAGCTTCTGGCTTTATATCCTCACGAGAACTTCCCGTTTTATGGGCCATTGCAAAAGGCTCTTTTGTAAATAAATTAATTATTTTACCAATAGCCTTTTTATTAAGCGCTTATTTACCGTTAGCCGTTATTATAATCTTAGTCCTTGGTGGACTTTATTTGGCCTACGAAGGTGCCGAAAAAATATACGAATACTTCTTTCCGCACGAACATGCAAAACACGAAATTTCGTTGGAACCGATGGCCGAAGAACAAATTTTAGCCTTTGAAAAAGAAAAAATAAAATCAGCGATTGTAACTGATTTTATTTTATCTGTAGAAATCGTAATCATTGCATTAGGAACTGTAATTGGAAAACCCATTTCATCACAAATAATGGTTGTTTCCATCATTGCAATCATAGCAACTGTGGGAGTTTACGGCATTGTAGCCTTGATTGTCCGCATGGATGAGCTAGGTTTAAAACTAATGCAACTGAGTTCCAAAGAGAAAAGTTTTTCAAAAACGTTAGGAAATATTTTGGTACAAGCCTTGCCAAAAGTCATCAAAAGTTTATCCGTAATAGGAACTATCGCTTTATTACTTGTGGCTGGTGGAATATTTGTACATGAAATTCCGTTCCTGCACCATATACTTCCACAAATACCATCCATAATAACTGAATTTGTTATCGGCCTAGTATTTGGTGCTATTGTTTTGGGAGTTGTAATGGTAGCAAAGAAAATTTTTGTTAAAAAAGCACATTAAATGTTAGCTACATAATTAGATATACAAAATCAGTCTTAGTGCTGATTTTTTTTTGAGCAAAATATAATTCGAACCTAAAAACTCAAAAGTTAATCTCGAAAAAAAACCAGATTATATTCGAAAAAGACAGCTCTTTAACAATGTATTTATAGTAACTTCTTATAGTTTTTAAATATCAAATAAAAGTGCTAATGTAGCCGAAAAAGCGAGATAAAAAGGAAAACTAGAGTCAAAAATAAAATAATATTGATATTGTAAAATTTGAAATCACAGCTAAAACCATCAAAATAGAAGTTCAAAACTCGAACAATTATATTTTTATTTTATCAACTCGGTAGCCATTACCAAAGAATATAGAGACGAACTTTTAAAGTTGTACAATGCCTTAGATCTACTTTTTAAAAATGATACTCCTGTAGAAATAAAAAAATATATGTCACCCAATCAAACCAATATCTCAGATCAAATAAAAGAAAGTAAAGATTAGAACAACCCATAACTAAAAAGGTTGTTTCTCAAATAGAGAAACAACCTTTTAAATTATTACAAAGTGTCGTTTTTACCTATTTTAGTATAAATAATTTAAAGCAGTAACATCATTAGTGTTAAAAACACCCGTGTCACTTGAGCTAAAACAAGCTCTCATGTATGAGGAAGCATCATAACCTGTTGGAGTACCCGGAATATGAATTGCTCCAACTCCAGCAGTTCCTTCGTTGCTATTTTGGCCACAGCTTTGACGGCTAAACCAATCTGTGTGACGCATACCAATACAATGTCCAATTTCGTGAGCAGCTACATGCGAGTTTACACCAACAGAATACGTATCCATACCAGAATACAAAGTTACTGTATTGTATGGATTTCCTCCTGATGGGAATCCTGCAACTCCGCCTGCTCCACCAACTTCTCTACGCACAACAATATTAGCACCAGTAGTACTAGAACTAAATGTCAAAGAGAATTTTAATGTCAAATTCAAATTATTGTAGCGATTAATTGCCGATTGCAATCCAGAACGCATGTTCGCACTAAGAGCCGATGCACCAGTACCTGATAAACCAACAACTTTAATCGTTCTTGGCCCTGAAACAAGATTAGTTGTACGGTACTGCTCAGTAGTAATACCACCATGCAAATTCATGCTGTTAATTTGTTTTTCAGTCATTATAATATCGCCTTCAATTAAAAAAGCATCTTCTGATACTCCATTTGCACTAGTGTTTTTAATCACTTTCACATCTTTGTTATTGAATGAAAGTACACTAAGTTTTGCTAAAATTTCTGGTGTTACTTTAGTTGCCTCAGCTTCTACAGAATTAGTTTCGTCATCTTTTGTACAAGATACAAAAGCCAAAACTGCACAAGACAACATTAAAATTGTTTTAATTTTTTTCATAGTTTGGTTAATTTTAAGAAAAGTTAAATAATTATTTTTGGAGCACTTTGTAAAATCAAAAAGCCGAAATTAAACAATAAAATTTGTACGAAAATAATATTTTTATAAAATTAACAACTTTAACAAAAAAAGTTACAAATAAAACAAATTAACAGAAAAACAATTAATAAGTAGCAAATTAAAATTTAAACCAAATTATCAATACGGCAATTTTATTGTTAAATAAAAATAATATCTATTAAAATTAAATACTAAAATAACAAACATTTATTTTTTACTAATAAAATGAAAAGTACAATTAGAAATTATTTTTTATATTTGTAAAAAAAGTAAAATATGTATTTCGTTAAAAAAACAAAAAATTTGACGACCAATTTACATTTTTTAACATAAATTTTGTAAGTTGTTAAAATAAAATAATACCTAAGATAATACTGCCAAAGTCATGTGAAATCCCAAATTCTTACAAATAAATCATCAGAAAATAAAGAATAGCGATACATTTTAATCACACAAAAAGCAGCGGTCAATATACATTAATACATGAATTTCAAAATCATCATAGCGCTACTCTTCATTCCTTTAATTACTTTTTCTCAAAAAGTAGATCGGTGGAAACATTTGATCATTGCAACAGACCAAAAGAAATCTTCAACCTTCTTTTTAACCACTGTTCCTAATGCTTTGACCTCTAAATACCCAATAATAAAGCAATTAGACGCGCAATTTTGTATCATATCTGTTTCAGAGGAAGCATCAGCAAAATTTAGTGAACAAATTTATCCGGTCAACAATAATTGGAAACTACCACTACAAATCCTAAAAAAAAATAAAAAAAACAATTTCAACCTCTCAACTTCTAACACCAAATTGCTGCAATCCACATTAAACAAATTACAAATAGCATATAAAATTGTTAATGATATTATTGTGTTACATACTGATTTAAATAAAATACTGGACCATATTTTACCATTACCCTTCGTATTATCAATCACAACAGAATCCTTCATTCCAACTCTTGAATCTAAAATTAGAGATCAAAATTTAACCGTAAATCAAATAAACGGACTTTCCGAAAAATTTCCGGTCATCGAAGGCGCCAATCAAATTATTTCTATTAAAGATGATTTGTTTGATACTACCGATATTGATCTCCTCGGTAAATATATTTCCTCCAATACTGAGTCAGCACAAGTAGGCTCCCATGCTACTGCTATGGCAACTATTTCGGCAGGATTAGGCAACAGCTCTGTATTAGGCAAAGGTGTTGCACCAAAAGCAAAAATTCAATCCTCTAACTTTAATTCACTTTTTCCTGATTCAATAAATTCACTCCAAGGTGTAAGTGTACAGAATCATTCATACGGAACAACCATTGAAAATTTTTACGGACACTTAGCCAACGCTTACGACAAAAATTTATTTGAAAACACTACTATCAACCATGTTTTTTCGGCTGGAAATAAAGGATCTGAGGGCTACAAAACCATTACAGGCAACTTCAAAAACTCTAAAAACAGCATTGTTGTTGGCTGCATAGATACTAATGAGCAAATAATGCCTTTTTCATCAAAAGGACCTGCAAATGACGGTCGAATAAAACCCGAAATAGTAGCCTACAGTACTGAAGGAACCTCAAATAGCGCAGCTATTACTACTGGAGTTATTGCTTTAATGAACGAACTGCATACGGCAAAAAACAAACAACCGCTTCGAAATGATACAGCCAAAGCCATTTTAATTAATAGTGCTAAAGATTTAGGCAATAATGGACCTGATTTTACCTATGGCTACGGTAGCATAAATGCTACAAAATGCTTGAATACGATCAATGACAATCGAATTATTTTGGGGAAAATCGGATCAATGCAAACTAATACACATCAAATAGAATTGCCAGCTTCAGCAAAAAATCTAAAAATATCATTAGTTTGGACTGATCCCGAAGCGCCTACGAATAGTACCTTTTGTTTGGTAAACGATCTCGATTTAACTTTAAATTCAGCTACAGAAACCGTATTACCTTGGGCTCTTAATGCAACAAATCCCGAGGCACCTGCCACTAAAGTACCAGACCATCTTAATACCATTGAACAAATTGAGCTAGCAAACCTTCAGGATCAAACTTATACTTTAACAGTAAAAAGTCAGCTTTTACAAAATGATTCTCAGCACTACAGTATTGTTTATGATTATGAATCAGCCGATACTTTTGAATGGCTTTATCCAAAACGCAATGATAATTTCCCATTTGACGGAAAAAATCCATCTCCATTTAAGTGGGAAACCAATCAAACTAACTTAAATGGAGCACTATCTATAAGCTTCGACGACGGATTAACATGGACACCGATTCAAAATAATATCGACATACAAAAGCAACTCTATTTGTATACACCAACACAAGCACTTTTTGCACAAGCTAAACTAAAAATGAAGATAAACGATCGAGAATATCTAAGTGATTCGTTTATTTTATCGTACGATTTAAATGTTACCACAACTTTGGTTTGCAATGGAATTACTGAAATTACTTGGTCTACTCCACCAACTGTAACCACTTTCAACATATACACATTGCGCAACAACAGCTTACAATTTAAAGAACAAATAACGACAAATACCTACACCTTTACCGATGCCACAAATTATACAGTAGCGCCTGTTTTTAAAGGATTTGAGGGTATAAAGAGTGAATCAACTGCAGTCACAACACCAAACACAGATTGTTATTTTGAGTCGACTCTTGCTGAAATCGACTCAGAGAACCAAATTAAAATTAGCGCTAGTCTCTTTAGTCTTTTTCAAATAAAAAAAATAGAAATACTAAAAACAAAAAACAATCAAGAAACTTCAATAAATACCATCTTTAACATCAATTCAAAAACAATTACTGCAACAGATGGCAATCCCACAATAGGAATTAATCGCTACTTTATACGGCTAACCTTAACCGATGGAAGTGAATTAGACTCTTCAGTATTCGAGACTAATTATTACTTCGAACAGTTATTTTTGGTTACTCCAACCCTACTTCAAAAAGACAATAAGCTACTGATTGAAAACAAAACTGAAGGCGCAGGAGTTTTAGAACTCTTTAACAGCAGCGGGCAATTAATACAAACTAACCCAATTATTACAAAATCCTCTGAAATAACGCTCTCTAATTTTACTTCTGGTGTCTATATTTACAAGCTCATCACCTCTAAAGGCGAAATACAAACAGGAAAATTAATTAGAATGTAGTAGACCGCGGCGGTGCAAGTGCTAAAAAGCAGCAACCAAAAAAATATGGGAGTTTTGTACAGTAAATTCGCTTATACCGGATTTTCTACTCTTTATAAAATTCACTATTTTTGCATTCTAAAATTTTAGTCATGCCTAATAAAAAATACAAAATAGCGGTCATTCAATTAAATTTAAATGATATTGCTGAGAACAACTTGAAAAAATGCATCAGTTGGGTTCGTGATTCCGCAAAATTGGGTGCCGAAGTAATTTCATTGCCAGAATTATACAGCAGTCATTATTTTTGTCAAAGTGAAGATGTAGATAATTTTGCTTTGGCTGAACCATTATACAGTACTTCTTTTATTGCGTTTAGTGCTTTGGCAAAAGAATTAGGCGTGGTTATCATTGTTCCTTTCTTCGAAAAAAGAATGGCTGGTATTTACCACAATAGTGCTTACATTATTGACACCGATGGAACTGAAGCTGGTTTATACCGCAAAATGCATATTCCAGATGACCCTCATTTTTATGAAAAATTCTATTTTACACCTGGTGATTTAGGTTTTAAAACGATTCCAACTAAAAAAGGAAAAGTAGGAACATTGATTTGCTGGGACCAGTGGTATCCAGAAGCAGCTCGTTTAACAGCTTTACAAGGTGCTGAAGTGCTGTTTTACCCAACAGCAATTGGATGGCATCCACAAGAAAAAGAACAATATGGAGAAAATCAGCATGGCGCTTGGATGAGTGTCATGAAAGGTCATGCCGTTGCAAACGGTGTATACGTTGCTGCAGCAAACCGGATTGGATTAGAGCAATACTTACCAGATACTGCGGGAATTCAGTTTTGGGGATCTTCTTTTATTGCGGGACCACAAGGCGAAATTTTAGCGC
This sequence comes from Flavobacterium sp., assembly GCA_043736705.1. Classification (GTDB taxonomy): domain Bacteria; phylum Bacteroidota; class Bacteroidia; order Flavobacteriales; family Flavobacteriaceae; genus Flavobacterium. The sequence continues at coordinate 13,851 of JAYTBZ010000104.1, forward strand.
AAGCCTCACACGACCAAGAAGAGATATTGATAGCCGAAGTAGATTTAGACTTACAGGAAAGTGTTCGTCAGAACTGGCCATTTTTTAGAGACAGACGTATTGATGCTTTTGGCGATATTACTAAAAGAGCCATTGACTAAGTCGTCTTTTACGAATGAAAAATCCCTGCTTAGAAATTATTCTGAGCAGGGATTTTAGTTTTAAAGCTGTATTTAATTCAAATCTGGTTGGAATATTTTAACCATGCCATCCCCTTCACTGCTTACCACCACTAAACTTCTTTTCGTCGGACTTTTCGAAGCTGGAATAAAAAGTAAGCCCTCAGGCGCATCACCCGTTTTAAAAGTTTGTAACAGTTTTGGAGAAACCGGATTACTAACATCGTAGACCATAACCGCATCGGCTCTTTCTAAACCTACAAAAAGAATCGTTTTTTCGCCCATTTTTGTCACTACAACTGACTCTGGTTCTACTGATTTATCATCACTTCTTGCGTCATCATAAATGCCTAATTCTTGTGCTTTTTTGTCCAAATCATTCTTACTATCAAAAACTAATTCGCCAGTACTTCCATTCCAAATAGAGAAAGAGCGAGCGCCAAAAGAAACCAATTCATCAAAATCACCATCGCCATCTGTATCACCCATTTTAGTATTGATATTCAATCTACCCATACTTGATTCCGCTTTTAAAGCTGCCGAATTTGGAAATGCAATTGGATCAAGTAAAACCGAAGAACTACTTATTCTTTTTACATCTACAAAACCAGTATATTCTCTGGCATCACCTTCGTTTGCAGTTACAAAATAAGAAACTTTATTAATTTCAAAATTAGTAATCGCATCCGGTTGAAACATTCCTTTCAATTTCCAAGTATTCGCAAAAACACCACCATCTCTATCGCTTACATCAATAGCATTTTCGGCAAGATTATAATCTTTATAACCCAATGGAAAAATATTTGTAATTGTTTTAGTAGGCAAATCAATTTTAGCAACACCATTATTTTCTTGTAAAGTTACCCAAGCAGTTTTTGAATCAGCAGAAATTGTAATGTATTCCGGTTCAATATCGGATGTAAAATTATTTGTGGGACTCGAAATTCTGAAACCTTTTGTTTTTAATGTACTCAATTGATTGCTGAAACTCCCAAAGTTTAAAGTCGTTACTGCATAATTGTTATTCACTGCAATGATAGAGACAGAGCCATCAGGATCAATAGCATAGGTGTCATTAGGTTCGCCTTCGTTTGCAGTCATAATAAAATTTCCGTCTGGGGAAAACGTAATCATATCAGGTAATGCGCCTACTGTTATTTCTTTTATTAAAGCATACGTAGTGGCATCAAATACAACAACTTTTCCAGGATCTTGCTTATTGGGTTTTGCTTCTAATGCCACTGCTAACTTACCATTATATGTTGCAACACTATTGGAACTTCCATTATATGGCGTTAGGTCAATACTAGTCAAAAAAATGGGACTAGATGGATTAGACATATCAATCACATCAATTCTATTGGTGCCACTATTATTTACGGTAAATAATTTTTTAGAAACGTCATCATAAGCACTTATTTCAGCCGCCCCAGCACCACCTATTGTAATTGAACCTATTTCTTTAAAAGCTGCTGCATTTTCATTAACAACCAACTCGGGAGATTCCTCTTTATTGGAGTCATTTTCGCAACTTGACAAAACCATAATTGCAGCTAATAGTGTAATACCATATTTTTTCATAAGTATATTTATTTTTTTTCAAAAATAACTAGCTGAAACCTGATAAGAATTAACTCAATATTATATAATCATTACCAAAACTATTCTTATAAATTTATGGAATCTCAGAAATGAATAGTTGCCAACTATTTTAAAATCCTACTGAATGTTTATATTTGTACCTTTTATTATTAGAAATGCTGTATGACAACAAACAACAGAAGGTTCCCAGCTGAATGGGAAAAACAACAAGGAATTTTACTTTGTTTTCCTCATAACGGAAAAGATTGGCCAGGAAAATATGAGGCTGTTCAATGGGCTTTTGTAGAATTCATAAAAAAAGTTGCGACTTTTGAGCAAGTATTTTTAGTGGTTGCCGATGAAAAGTTAAAAGAAAAAGTCAATACTATGCTGGAAACAGCTCATGTTGCATTGAATAACATTTCATACATCATTCATAAAACTAATAGAAGTTGGATGCGTGATTCGGGTCCAATAATCGTAAAAAACGGAACCGAAAAAGAAGCGTTAAACTTTAATTTTAATGGTTGGGCCAAATATAAAAACATTCAATTAGACAAATTTGTTCCTGCGAAAGTAAGTGAACATTTAAATATTCCTTTGACGCAAGTTATGTACAAAGGAAAACCGGTAATTGTAGAAGGTGGTGCGATTGAAACGAATGGACGCGGTACTCTATTGACATCAGAAGAATGCTTGATGCACCCGGATATTCAAGTTCGGAATCCAAATTTTACCAAAGCAGATTACGAAGCCGTTTTTAAAGAATATCTTGGGATAACCAATGTAATTTGGCTTGGTGATGGCATTGAAGGTGATGATACTCATGGACATATTGACGATTTATGCCGATTTGTAAATGATGATACCATTGTGACAATTGTCGAAATGGATCCAAAAGATTCTAACTACAAACCGTTGCAAGACAATTTGAAACGCTTGCAAAATGCAAAATTAGAAAACGGTAAATCTCCCGTGATTGTGGTTTTACCAATGCCTAAAAAGATATTATTTGAAGGTCTAGTTTTACCTGCTAGTTATGCAAATTTCCTGATTTTAAATAACAGTGTATTGGTTCCTACTTTTAATGATAGTAATGACCGAATTGCCTTAAATATACTATCAGAATGTTTTCCTGATCGAGAAATAATCGGTATCAGCGCCACTGATTTTATATGGGGTTTTGGAACTTTGCATTGCTTAAGCCAACAAATTCCAGAATAGATTTAGAAAAAAAGTAAAAAAAAAGACTTGTTGAATAATTTTCTACAAGTCTTTTTTTATGTTAATAATGCCAGTTTATTTATCTCTTGTAAATGGTATTTTCTTTCCGTCAGGAACTAACATTTCAAACCCACTTAAACTTTCATTAAACTCAAAGGTAAGTCCAGCTTGTTTTGATTCAAATTTGTTTTTGCCAACTGATTCTGCTGAAAAACCTGGATAGCCTGTTATCAAAACATTCAAAGTACCGTTTTTCTCTGAAAATGTTATTTTAATCGGGGCCATAGCTGTTGAGAAGGTACCAAGATAACCATCTAAGATGACATCTTTTTCAATAGTGCCTTTGTCATCTTTCCACAAATTATTTGCTGTATTACTATCCGGTAAAACATGGTCTGGATCTAACGTAATACTTTCTATTTCTTCAGTCGAATTGTGCTTGAAAGACCACGATTTATTTTTTTGCCATACTTCTACAGGTAATTTAACTCGAGTTATTTTACCACTTTTCGTTTTTACATCTAAACTTACTGGCATAGCCATTTTTTCGAAATTTTCAATCGTAATTACAACGCCTTGTTTGGGATCGTTTTTTACATATTTAATTCCGTTAATACCTTGATCTAAACGCCAGTTGTATTGAAACCAACCTCTCCAAAACCAACTCAAATCCTCGCCTGCAACATTCTCTATTGTTCTAAAGAAATCGTCTGGTTGTGGGTGTTTGTAAGCCCAACGCTCAATGTAGGTTCTTAAAGCTAAGTCAAAACGTTCTTTGCCAAGTACTTGTTCTCTTAAAATAACTAATCCTGAACTTGGTTTCGAATAAGCCAATAGTCCAATATTTTTCTCCTTCATATTATCTGGAGAACTCATAATCGTTTCAAGATTTGGACTCGTATATACTTCTGCTCTTTGCTGCATATCTGTTTTTGGTTCTTTATACTCGCCATTATTAAAATCTTGGGAACTCAATGAATTAATGAAAGTATTAAATCCTTCATCCATCCAAGCAAACAATCTTTCATTAGAACCCACTATCATAGGAAACCAAATATGTCCAAATTCATGATCTGTAACTCCCCATAAATCTGCTCCTTTTGACTCCCAACTGCAAAAAACGATACCTGGATACTCCATACCACCCTCGTTTCCAGCCACGTTTGTAGCTGCAGGATAAGGATATTCAAACCATCTTTTAGAATAATTTTCTATTGAAGCTTTAGTATATTCAGTAGAACGCCCCCAAGCAGCGTTACCAGCACTTTCTACTGGATAAACCGAAATAGCTAATGATTTTTTACCGCTTGGTAAATTAATTTTTGCGGCGTCTAAAATAAATGCTGCAGAAGAAGACCATGAAAAATCACGAGAATTTTTAATTTTAAAATTCCATGTTTTTGTAGTTGAAGCTGCATTTTTTGAGGAAACTGCTACTTCATCAGCGGTGCGTATAAAAACCGTTTTGTCACTTTGTTTGGCTTGCGCCAATCTGCCCTGTTCAACAGTTGAATAAACAGTTGCAGAATTTATTAATTCACCTGAACCTACCACTATATGATTAGCAGGTGCTGTTATACTTACATCAAAATCACCATATTCAAGGTAAAACTCTGAGGCTCCCAAATACGGATTGGTGTTCCATCCTCTTACGTCATCGTACACGCACATACGAGGATACCATTGTGCAATAGTAAATATTTTACCATTTTTAGTTTCTAAAACACCCATTCTGTCCGAACCTTCATAAGGAGCAACAAATGAAAAGTCAATTTTAATTTTTACAGCACCGCCTTTTGCATTCAATCCTTGTGGAAGAAAAACTTGCATTCTAGTGTCTGTTATGAGATATTTAGCATCGACTTCGGTAGATTTTCCGTTTGCTATGGCAATTAGTTTTACTGATTTAATTTTATGACCGCCGTCAAAAACTTGACCTCTTGCACCATTTCGACTTCCAGTTAAAGGAACTACGGCATTTCCTCGAGAATCTGCACTAAATAAATTTTGATCTAAATTCATCCAAACAAAAGCCATTTTATCAGGACTGTTATTTGTATACGTAATAATTCCTGTACCGGATATTTCGTTACTTTTTTCATCTAGTTTAGCAGTCAATTGATAATCAGCCCTATTTTGCCAATATTCGGAACCCGGCTGACCACTTGCTGAACGAGTACTTGTTCCATTTTTAGAGTAAAAATGTGGTGCAAAAGCATCGTGGTAATCATACTTTGAAACTGCAGTACTAGCAGAATTTGTTGAGGATTGTTGCGCCCATACAGACGTAACTCCTAATAATAAAGTCAAATGTAATAAGACTCCGAAGCGAATATTTTTCATTTTTATAAAATTTATATCACAAATAAATGAAAAAAAAGATGATTTTGAGCTATCAAAAAAATAGATTTTAATCAAAACAATAAAATCTTGGTGTGGTAGAATCAGAATTAAAAATTATAAAATATATTTACAATAAAATTTAACTTCAAGTACCTCTTGTGATAACTACACTAAAAAATAATACGCTTACCGCGCAAATTCAACATTTAGGAGCTGAATTGATTTCATTAAAATCGAATAAATATAAAGAATACATTTGGGAGGGAAATCCTGAATTTTGGGGCAAACATTCTCCAGTTTTATTTCCAATTGTTGGCACTTTAAAAAACAATACTTTTCATCATAATGAAAAAAACTACCACTTGTCTAGACATGGATTTGCTAGAGAAATGGAATTTAAATTATTAAAAGCAACCGACACAAGTGCTACTTTTTCTATACAATCTGATGAAAAAACCTTAAAAATGTATCCTTTTGAATTTGAATTGCAATTGATATACACCTTAGAAGAAATGACTTTGTCAATAGCTTATCAAGTTATTAACACGGGTTTATCAAAAATGCCGTTTTCTATTGGAGCACATCCAGCTTTTGGTTTAGCACACAAATTTGAAAGCTATGTTATTGCTTTCGATTCAGATGAATCTTTGGAATATTACCTTTTGGAGAATGATTTAATTTCAAATAAAACGAAGAAATTAGAAGTTAAGAATAAACAAATTCCATTGAATTATGAATTATTCGCAAATGATGCTTTGATTTTCAAAACAATACAATCTAAATCGTTGACAATTTTAGAAAATGAGAGTCCAATTTTAAAAGTACATTTTGAGGATTTTCCAAGTTTAGGAATTTGGACCAAAAGTAACGCGCCTTTTATTTGTATTGAACCCTGGTTTGGCTACTCTGACACCAATGAAAATTCTGGAAATTTGTTTGAAAAAGAGGGAATTCAAGTTTTAGAATCCAATGCAACTTTCTATTCAAAATTCAATATTGAAATCCTTTAATTAAAAAATGCAAATATGTTAACTATAAATTTCGATCCATTTCCAAATTTAGAAACCGAACGCCTGCTTTTAAGAAGAGTAGATTCTAATGACATAAAGGAGATTTTCGCCTTGAGATCTAATCCAGAAACGATGAAGTACATACCAAGGCCATTGATAAAAACCGATGAAGAAGCTTTAGCACACATTGCCATGATAGATGGGAAAATAGACAGTAACGAAGGGATCAATTGGGCGATTACGTTGAAAGATAATGCGAAATTAATTGGAATAATTGGTCATTATATGATAAAGCCCGAACATTATCGTGCGGAGATTGGATACATGTTACTCCCAGAATACCATGGAAAAGGAATTGTATCTGAAGCAGTGAAAGAAGTGGTTAAATACGGCTTTGAAGTGATGAAATTACATTCTATTGAAGCTGTTCTTGATCCTGAAAATTATGGTTCTGCAAAAGTTTTAGAAAAAAATGGGTTTGTAAAAGAAGCGCATTTAAAGGAAAATGGATTTTTTGAAGGACGGTTTTTAGACACTGTAATTTATTCTATTTTAAATAAATAGTTTTCGCAGTCGTAACAATTTAAAATTTTAACATACGTTAAAAAATATCAGACACAAAAAACTTAAAACTAAACAAAACATTAAATGCTACATTTGCGTTTATTTTAAACTCAGTATGACAAAAAAAGTACGATTTTACAACCTATGAGAAAATTATTTATCCTTTCTTTTGCACTAAGCTCTATGCTGTTGACAGCACAAACCTATATTAAAGCAAATGCTTTTACGACACTTTTGACGATACCCAATATTGGTATCGAAACGAGCATTGGAGAAAAATCGACTTTACAAGTAGATGTAATTGCATCATTTTGGAAATCAGTTAACGGCAAACCTAGAGAATTTTATACCTTCACGCCTGAATATCGATACCATTTTAAAGAAAAGCACAATGGCTTTTATGCAGGTGCACACATTGGGGCAAGTATTTATAATTTTCAAAAATGGAACTATCTAAATACAGATCTGTATGAAAAAGGTTTTGGATACTTTATCGGTTCAACAATTGGTTATCAAGTGAAAATAAATGAGAAATTTATGCTAGATTGTTTTCTAGGAGGTGGTTGGCATCAAGGATATTATAAAGGTTATCTAATAAGTACAGGAGAGCGTTATGAAACTGTGAAAAATTATAATAAAAGTGGCGAATGGTTGCCTTATCGTGGAGGTGTAATGGTCTCGTATAAATTAAATTAAACTTATTAAACAAACTTCGATGCTGATTTAAGGTATAACTCCTCAACTTGTTTTCGAGCCCAATCAGTTTTTCTAAGAAATGTTAAGCAGGATTTTATACTCGGATTAATAGTGAAACACTTAATTTTAATGAGTTCCCCTAAAGTGTCAAACCCATAATGTGCTACTAATTGTTCTACTATTTTTTGAAGTGTAATACCGTGAAGCGGATCTTTTGATTTTAAATTTTCCATTTTGTAAAGATATAAAATCAGTAAATACTA
>JAYTBZ010000105.1:0-4312 GCA_043736705.1 Flavobacterium sp.
TTCGCTGTACCGCGAAATGGAATTGGGTTTACGCAACCAAATTGCACTAAAACTGGAAAGAGGAAAAGTAGATTTTTCTATTTTTATCGAAAGTACCGCTGAACAAACTTCTACCAAAGTAAATGTACCAATTGTAAAAGCATACATCAACCAATTGAGAGAAGTATATGCTGATGCTGATGAAACTGAACTAATGAAAATGGCGGTTCGAATGCCGGACACCATGAAAATAGAACGCGATGAAATCGATGAAAACGACTGGGTACAAATCCAAACCGTTATCGAAGAAGCGTTACAAAACATCTTGACTTTTAGAAAAGACGAAGGAATGTCTCTTGAAAAAGAATTTCAATTGCGAATTGGCAATATTCGCCAGTACATGACCGATGCTTTGGCACTTGATCCAGAACGCGTTCAAGCGATAAAAGACCGTTTACAAACTGCAATTTCAGAACTTAAAGTGAATGTAGATGAAAATCGTTTCGAGCAGGAATTGATTTATTATTTAGAAAAATTAGACATAACCGAAGAAAAAGTACGTTTGACGAATCACCTGGATTATTTCCTAGAAACTATTAACGGAACTGAGGCTAATGGTAGAAAATTAGGTTTTATTACCCAAGAAATGGGACGTGAAATAAACACAATGGGTTCTAAATCCAATCACGCACAAATGCAAAAATTAGTCGTTCAAATGAAAGACGAATTAGAAAAAATTAAGGAACAGGTGTTAAACGTATTGTAATTATAAACCTGCATAGTTTTTGAAACCTGGCAGGAAAACATAAACAAATACTGAAATAAATTCAGCATAAAATGAGCACAGGAGGAAAATTAATTGTTTTTTCGGCACCATCCGGATCGGGGAAAACAACTATCGTTAGGCATTTATTGAGTAAAGAAGATTTGAATTTAGAATTTTCTATTTCGGCAGCTTCAAGAGAACCAAGAGGTGAAGAGGTTAGCGGTAAAGACTATTATTTCATGTCGACTGAGCAATTCAAAAAACACATCAAAGCAGAAGATTTCCTAGAATGGGAAGAAGTGTATCGCGATAATTTCTACGGAACCCTAAAAAGTGAAGTAGAACGCATTTGGTCCAAAGGGAAAAATGTGATTTTTGATATTGATGTATCTGGCGGATTGCGTATTAAGCATAAATTCCCCGAAGAAACTTTAGCCGTTTTTGTGAAACCACCAAGCGTAGATGAACTAAAAAGAAGACTCAAAGAGCGCTCTACAGAGAGTGATGACAAAATCAATATGCGTATTGCAAAGGCATCGGTAGAACTAGCAACAGCACCACAATTTGATGTTATTATAAAAAATTACGATTTGCCAGTAGCTCTTGAAGAAGCATATCAATTGGTGAAGGATTATGTAAAGGATTAAAATTATTACACAGAGATTCGCAAAGAAAAAAAAGAGATTCACAAAGCTTTTATAAAATTTTTCGTGAAACTTTTATAAACCTTCTGCGAACCTTTGCGAAACAATATTATATGAAAATAGGACTCTATTTCGGAACGTTTAATCCCATTCATGTTGGGCATCTCATCATAGCCAATCACATGGCGGAGCATGCCGATTTAGATCAAGTTTGGATGGTGGTCACGCCACACAATCCTTTGAAGAAAAAAAGCACTTTGCTAGATGATTACCATCGGTTGCAAATGGTACATTTATCCACCGAAAATTTTCCTAAAATCAAACCTTCGGATATTGAGTTTAAATTGTCGCAACCCAATTATACCTTCAATACTTTAATTCATTTAGAAGAGAAATATCCCAATTACCAGTTTTCATTAATCATGGGTGAAGACAACTTAAAATCGTTGCACAAATGGAAAAACTATGAGGTCATTCTCGATAACCATGATATTTATGTGTATCCAAGACTCGAGGCCAAAGGTTCTGTTGAACAGGCGATTTCAACAAAAACGGACAATTTGGATTTAAAAATTTTAGAAAAATTCAGAACAAAAATTCACCAAATTGATGCTCCAGTTGTCGAAATATCGTCGACATTTATTCGAGATAATATAAAAAAAGGGAAAAATGTGCAGCCTTTGTTACCAACAAAAGTTTGGGAATATATTGATCATAATAATTTTTACAAAAAGTAATTATCCCAAAACTCTTTTTAATTCTAATTGAATATTCTCAAAAACAGTACTCAGATTTTCATTTTTCCCGGATAATAAAAACACTTCTGTGCTAGGCATATGCTTACTGTTCCACAACAATTGAATCTTATTTTCTGCAATTAAACTTTTCGCATTACAATCCCAAACGACAGCAATACCTGTATTTTTCGAAATGATTTCCAGCATTTCATATTCGGACGGAATGATATAATTAGGAATCATCGACGGTCTTTTTTTGTTAAAAACGTGTAACCAAAACAATTTGATATGTGGAATTTGCGCATTGTGACTGTACCATTTTTGATCATTCAACCAATGCTCGATTCCGGAGAAATCCTTCATTTTGACATTAGATTTTAATTCGGAAGCATCGATAGTGTTTGAACCTATAATGACTTGTTTAATTTCTCCAACTTTTTTCTGAATGGTGTCAAACGTGTCATATTGCTTGGTAACAACTGCAAAATCTAATTTTTTAGCATCGACTAATTCAAAAAGAGTGTCGTTTTCATGAAAGCTAAAATCGATAAAATCAAATTTTGAAATTAAAGCACTTCCTAAACTTCGCATTAAATGTTTCGAGATTCCAATTGATATTAACCGATTGGCATTAAATGCTTTGGCGCGAAAACCATTCTCTACATTTTCCAGTCGGTCAAGCGCCTCGATAATTAAATTATTAAGTAACTTGGCGTATTCCGTTGATTCCACACCTTTAGACTTTCGATTGAAAAGCTTATAACCTACATGCGCTTCCAACATAGATATTTGCTGACTAACAGCAGGTTGACTGATAAATAATTCTTTTGCAGCCAAAGAAAAATTACCGTTTTTATAAACCGATTTAAATGTTCGATACCATTCTAGATTAACCATGATATAAATATATTTATCACAAACATAATTTAAATTATTTTTACTAATAACATATTCGCCCTAAATTTGTTCTAACAATATTCTAGATGAAAAAAATTGCATTATTTGCCATTATAGCATTAACCGCAAGTTGTACTACAGCAACTGCACAAAGTAAAAAAGGTATGAAAAAAGTATTATTCGTTCTAACTAGTCATGATGAATTAGGGAACACCGGAGAAAAAACAGGATTTTGGATTGAAGAATTTGCAGCACCTTATTATGAATTAGCAGACAAAGGAGTGATCATTGATATTGCATCACCACTAGGAGGACAGCCACCAATTGATCCAAAAAGTTCAGATCCAACAGCTGCAACTGAAGACACTAAAAGATTTGATAATGATACTGAGCTACAAGCTAAATTAAGCAAAACACACCAACTAGGTGATGTTAATCAAGCAAATTATGATGCCATTTTCTATTCTGGAGGTCACGGTCCGTTATGGGATTTGGCGACAGATGCAACTTCAAACGCTTTGATTGAAGCTTTCTATACGAATAACAAACCAGTCGCTTTTGTGTGTCATTCGCCAGCAGTACTGAAAAATGTAAAAGTGAACGGAGAATTTTTAGTAAAAGGTAAAAAAGTAACTGGATTTTCTAACACGGAAGAGGCTGCTGTTGGTTTAACCAACATAGTTCCGTTTTTATTAGAAGATGCATTGCAGGCTAACGGTGCTACCTATTCAAAAGTAGCAGATTGGCAGCCTTATGCCGTAGAAGATGGTTTATTGATTACCGGTCAGAATCCAGCTTCATCAAAACTTGTTGCCAAAAAATTATTAAACCAATTAAATTCAAAAAAATAAAAAGATGCTAAATTTCGAATTATACAATCCTACTAATTTAATTTTTGGAAAAGGACAAATAGAAAAGCTAGCTACTTTAGTACCACAAGGAGCGAAAATTCTTTTAGCGTATGGAGGCGGAAGTATTTTTAAAAATGGAATTCATGAGCAGGTTACCAACAATCTGAAAGGTTTTGAAATCGTAGAATTTGCAGGAATTGAAGCCAATCCACATTTTGAAACTTTAATGAAAGCAGTTGCAATTGTTAAGGAACAAAATATAGATTTTATTCTTGCTGTAGGTGGCGGTTCTGTAATTGATGGCGTAAAATTTATTTCGGCTGCCGTACATTTTGATGGAAATCCAATGGAAATTCTTCAAAAGAGATTATTGATTAAAGATTTGTCTAAAGTAATTCCTTTTGGAACAATATTAACTTTACCTGCAACTGGTAGCGA
>JAYTBZ010000106.1:0-9568 GCA_043736705.1 Flavobacterium sp.
TTGTTGACCTTGTGATAATATTTGCAGAATAGGTAATGTAAAACCGGCAGTTTTTCCTGTTCCTGTTTGTGCAGATGCTAAAACATCTTTACCTTCTAATATTGGGGGAATTGCTTTTTGTTGTATTGGGGAAGGTGTAGTGTATCCTTTTTTACTGATGGCTTTTAGTAAAGCATCTGATAAGCCTAATGAGTTGAATGACATAAATGGTGTTTATAAAGTAAACACTATTATTTAGGTTACTTTTTTTATTGGGCGCAAAGGTACAGTTAATTTTCCGATGAACTTTTGATTGCCTCGATTTGTTTAAATGCGAGCACAAAAAAAATCGGGAATATATCCCGATTTTTAAATTCTTATTGATTTCTGAATTATCTCATTTCTGCAAAAGTATCGCCTTGATTGATATCTCCTGAGTTATAACCTTTCATAAACCACGCTTTGCGTTGGGCTGAAGTTCCGTGCGTAAAAGATTCCGGTACAATATGTCCTTGTATTTTTGCTTGAATCGCATCATCACCAACGGCGTGAGCTGCACTTAATGCTTCTTCTATATCGCCTTCGTCTAAAAAGTTTTTCATTTTTTGATTGTAGTGTGTCCAAACTCCCGCATAAAAATCAGCTTGCAGTTCTAGAGCTACTGATAATTTATTGGCTTCGGCAGTGCTTTTTCCTTCTTGCATTTGTCTCATCTTAGTAGAAGTACCTAGCAACGTTTGCACATGATGACCTATTTCGTGCGCTATAACGTAGGCAGTAGCAAAATCACCACCTTGAGCTCCAAATCTTGTTTTCAGTTCTTCGAAGAAAACTAAATCCATATATACTTTTTCGTCAGCCGGACAATAGAAAGGTCCTGAAGCTGATGTGGCATTTCCGCACTCTGTTTCTACCGCTTCGTTGAACAGTACTAAGTTTGGTCTTTTATACTGCATGTTGTTTTCCTGAAATATTTTTCCCCATACATCTTCAGTATCTACTAATATGGCTTCAATAAACTTACCTTCTGCAATTTCGTCAGCGGTTAAGGCTCTTTTTTCAGTGGGAGCACCTTGACCTTGAGTCATTTGTTCTAAAATAGGCGTAAGCATTTGGACATTTTCTCCACCAAAAGTATTTAGTAATAAGATAATAATCCCAATAATTCCTCCTCCAACAATTGTTTTTCCTCCAGAGGGCATTCCTCTTCTGTCTTCAAAATTTTCACTTGAACGCCTGCCACTCCATTTCATAGGTAATAAATTTTAGATTAATGATTAGCTATTTGCCCGAAAGGTATAAAATTTTAATAGTATGAAGTTTTGTATTGATTATTAGTATTTACATAATTTACAGTTATTTTTTTATTATAGTTAATAGTAATTCTTCTTGGTCAAAACATTCACGCTAAGTTAAAGTAGTTTTAATAAACTGCTTCACAGGTTTTTTATCCAATATTAATGCGTCCACTTAGAAATAATTTCTTCAATAATTCCATTAATAATAGGCTTGGGTATGTAATCATTCATTCCTGCTGCCATACATTTTGCTTTTTCTTCTTTTTCGGTGCCAGCAGTAATAGCAATAATGGGTACATTTTGACCTGATTTTAAAGATCTGATTATTCGTGTCGCTTCATATCCATTCATAATTGGCATTTGTATATCCATAAAAATAATATCAGGATGTATCGCTTCAAATTGATCTACAGCATCTTTACCATTTATAATTTCAAAAACAACGGGATTAATATCTAAGTTTTTAATAATGGTTTTGAGCAATAACATATTTACCTTATTATCCTCAACAATCATAATTTTTAATTTTTTATTGTTCAGAGGGTTTTTTACAACCATACTTTTGATTTCATCAAAATCGGTTTCAAGTAAGCTATTTTTTTTCGCAGGCTCATTACTTGTTTGTACCTCTAGATCAAAATAGAAAATACTACCCACATCAATTTGACTTTCGAGTTGTAAGTGACTATTCATCAACCCTAACAGTTGATTAGAAATAGTTAACCCTAATCCAGTTCCACCAAATTTTCTGGTAGTAGAACTGTCTTCTTGCGAAAAAGCTTTAAATATTTTCTTTTTATTTTTTTCTAAAATTCCGATTCCAGTATCTGTTACTGCAAAACGAATTTTAGCATGGGTATCGTCTATTATTTTCAAAACAGTTACATCTAAATATATAGATCCATTTTCAGTAAATTTTACAGCATTGGCTAATAGGTTAATCAATATTTGTTTCAAACGCATACTGTCTATCCAAAAATAAGTTGGTATTTCAGGCGATATAGTAAGGTTTAGATTCAATTTTTTTTGATTGGATTCATACAGTATCAAATCAATAATTTGGTTTAACATGTCACCAATATTATTTTTTTCAATAAATAAATCTAATTTGCCCGCTTCAATTTTGGAGAAATCCAAGATATCATTGATAATATCCAATAAAGAGAGTGCGGATTGATTTACGGTAGTAATGTATTTCTCTTGCGTTATTCCTAAATTCGTTTTCATCAATAAATCAGTAAAGCCAATAATTCCATTTAGCGGTGTTCGTATTTCGTGACTCATATTAGCCAAAAATTCAGATTTTGCTTTATTGGCCGCTTCCGCTAATTCTTTTTGTTGCAGGACGGTTTCATTCTTTTTTCGTTCGGTAATATCTATGAAAATACCTTCAATAAACTCAATTTTACCATCTTTGTAAATCGCATCTCCAAACTCCTCTACCCAAACTATATCCTTGTTTTTATGCACTATTCTGTAGGTTAAGTGAATGGCTTTTTTATTGTCAATCGCATTTTTTTGTGCTACAATAGTACTTATTTTGTCTTCGGGATGTATTAAGTCAATGAACGATAACTCATTATTCATAAAACTAGATTTAGGAAATCCGGTTAGTTTTTCTATTTCATCATTGATGTAAATCTTAGTATTGTATTCATCATAATTAGACAAATAAACAGTGCCTGGAATATTATTTGCTAATAAGCGGAATTTTTCTTCACTTTCATTAATAGCTGTTTCGTTTGCTATACGCTCAATAGAATATGCAATATTTCTAGCTAAAGTTTGCAAAATATTAACTTCATCTTCGGACCATATTCTTTTGTTTTGAGTGTCATCAAATCCTAAAAAACCATGAAATTTATTTCTTACAAAAATTGGAAAGAGAATTAGTGAAACTACATCTACACCGATTAATTTTTTTCGTAGAGAAATATTTTCAATTTCAGGTATGATTGCTTTGTATATTTTATTGTTAAGTAGCGGTGCTATTAGCTCTTCGAAATAATCATAGGGCAGATTTTGGAGTTTTATATTGTTTTCAGTCAATTTTAAATTGTGTATGATCCACCTGTATTTTTGGCTTATAAATCCATCTTTTTTATCGTTTTCATAGTAATACGCTCTATGGGATTTAGTAGCTTTTCCCATAATAACAAGTACCTCAGAGAAAATATCGTTGATATCTTTACTGTTTAAAAATTTCTCTGTGCACAAGACCATCGCTGATAAAAGATCACTTTTATATTCCAGTTTTTTTTCCGTTTCATATCTACTATGCGAGATTATTGTCAATGAGATAATATCAGAAATTGTTCTGGTGAAATTAATATCATCATTATCCCAATTTGTTTTGTTTTTGGTAGCTTCAAAACAAATCAGGCCGGTTAGTTCACCGTTTACTGAAATTGGTAAATCAAGTAGTGATTTAATATTATGTTCTACAAAATAGTCTTTTTTAAACTCAGAAAGCTCCTGAGCTTTAGACACGTTTGAGGCACAAATTTGCTTGTTGTTTTTAATGGCTTCAAAATAAATAGGGAATTTATTTTTTTCTAAAATTTGACCATTTGTGTAGTTATTAGTTTCTAAAATATATAAGTTTTCACAAGTAAAAGTATCATGAGAATACCTCCAATAACTTACCCGGTTGCATTTTGTAGCTTGAGCAGCAGATTTAATTATTTGTTTAATACTAAAATCTAGATTATTATACTCGCTAAAGTTGGTTGATGCTAAATTTTTGATTGTTTGATTGTATGATTCTATTTTTTTGTGTCGGATTTCATTTTTAAGTTCAACATCTTTAATATTTGTTATATCTCGTGCAATTCCTGAATATCCTATAATTTGCCCCGTTTCATTTCGATTTATAATTACTTTTTGTGAAACCCATAGAGATTCTCCATTTTTTTTAATGAGTGGAAATTCTATCACAGGTAAATCTTGAACATTTTCAGACAAGTTTCTATATAAATCTCTGATTTTTATACGGTAATCTAAATGAATAAATTGCAAGAAATGTTTGTTAATCATTTCTTGTTCTGTAAATTGTAACGATTTGAATGTGAATTCGTTCACAAATTTGAATTTTCCCCCTGCATCTATTTCAAAAATAATATCAATGGCATTTTGAATTAAATTTTTATACTGATTCTGCAAATGAGTTTCATTAGTCACATCCTGACCGATACCGATAATTAAATTATCCGAAAATTTTTTATCATTCCACTGTATGAGTTTAATGGATCCATCACTACACTTGACCTTACGGATAAAAATTCTATCAGCTACGAACTTTTTTTGATATTCTTCTTCATAAAATTCTGTGTCTTCGGTTATTTTACTGTAACCCAATCCCATAATTTGATCAACAGTATAGCCTAAAATAGTTTCCACATTCTCACTGCAAAAAACAACTTCACCTTTTCGATTGGTAGCTAAAATAAGTGAATTACCTTTATTGATAATTTGATTGTTAAATCTAAATTGATCACTACTATTGAGCAAAAGTATGTGTTGAATGTAATTTATAATTACAATAATTACAGAATTAATAAACAATACGAGTACTGTTTTAAAAGGTATTAATTCAAAAATCGTTACAATTGCAAAATACATGAATAATACAATGATGAAACTCCAATAGAGCTTTCGGGACTTGAGAACATTGTATGAAAAAAATAACGTAACAACAAATGCTACAATGGGTATAAGATCTGTGGGAGATACGATTACATTTC
The DNA here is from genome assembly GCA_043736705.1 of Flavobacterium sp. Lineage (GTDB taxonomy): Bacteria > Bacteroidota > Bacteroidia > Flavobacteriales > Flavobacteriaceae > Flavobacterium. The sequence goes on from JAYTBZ010000106.1 coordinate 5,021, forward strand.
TTGAGATAGATGCAAAATAGAGAAAAAAACAGGTGGTAAAAATTTGTTGTATATGGGCAAAAAACCATTTACTCTTCGTACTTATGAAGTACAATAACAGCAATATAAAACCAATGCTTAGGTTAATAATCAGTAAACTTTTTGGTCTTATTTTTAGAAACTCAAAGGTAATTTCAATTATTGGTAATATTATACCTAGGAACAAGAGGTAAATTTGATATTCCTTTTTCTGTGTAATCGCTTTGGCTGTTTGTTCCAAGACATTTGTCTTTAATCCTGTTTTTATTTTACTAATTTTAAAAATTAGAAAAAGAATTAAAAGAGGAATAAAAATATAAAATAGCACATTAATTCTAAATAGATTAATGACCCAAAATAAAATTAATTTTGAGTTGCATAAGGACAATGAGCTACAGCATAAAACCATAGGTTTTTTTTAGGTTGTATTGGAAGAATTAATTTGGGAGGCTTCTATTTCAATAAACCAATTTAAGTATTTTTTATTAAAAAGCCAAAATTTAATTTTTATAAATTTTGGCTTTTTGGTCTAAAATAAAATTTAGTTGGTGTCGTAATCCTCAGCATCAAATCCTATAATTTCGCTATAAATTGCAAAATAAAGGGAATAGATGAAAGGTAATGTAAAAAAGATACCAATGCAGCATCCTATAAAACCTACCATTGTTGCAATTGTACCCACTACAAGTAATCCTAATAAGACAAAAGCTTGTTTAGAAACAATTATAACGCTTGCTTGTATGGCTTCAAGTGCTTTTAAATTACCAAAAATAATGAGCGGAATCATCAAAATAGTAAATAACCCTATAATAACTGAAATAACCACATCTAGAATTGGTACTTGTACATAATTTAGTACACCACCTATTACTGTATTCGTTAAAGTAACTAAAAATGTTGCAACAAATAGTTCTTTAAAATAATTGAGTTTGTAATATTCAAACATAGTTGATACATGAAATTCCTCATCTTTTTCGGCACAATAGGCCATTTTAATCAATCCTCCAGAAAACGGACTCAGTAAACAAGTAACTAGAAGGGAAAATGCCGAAAAAATTAATATGCTATTTACATCCATATTTTCGGGTTTAAAACGATCTGGTGTTAAATTTTCTAAAATCGTTTCAGTATCAAAAATAGAAAAAAGTACAACAACACCAATAAGACTAAACACCACAGCAAAAACAAAAAATACGAGTCCTCCATAGAGTGCGATTTTTTTATAATTTTCGAAAGCAAGGTTAAAAACATTTCCAAAATCTAGGGTGTAACCATTCTTTTTGATGTCTTCAATTCGGTCTTGTACAATTTTATTCATTTGGTTTTTGGTATTAATTGGTTTATAAATAGTTATCTTTTAAAATAGACTTCTTCAAAAGGAATTCTAAATCGTTCTCCGTAAATGCCTTGTGCATCTCGTATGCCGCAACTCAAAATCATATTTATTTCAGTGTTTGCTGGCAAATGTAATATTTTTTTAATTCTAAGGGAATCAAATCCTTCCATTGGGCAAGTATCATAATTGATGGCAGCCATACTTATCATAAAATTTTGAGCAGCTAGACCGGCGCTTTTATGAGCTACTATTCGCATATCGCTTTGTCTAGCCTGTCTGTAAATTGGTTTAAAAAATCCAATAATCTGAAATGTTAGGAATTTTATCATTCCGACAATGCCAAAAAAATCCAAATATAGTGTAGGGATTATTTTTTGGTAATAGTTCAATGCAAATTTTTCTCTTTTGGAATAATCAGCAGTAGGTTTGTGGCCGTATAGTGCTTTTAAATATCCAATATTTGATTGAGCTCTTCGTCTCCATAAATCTTTCCGTACTACAACTACAACTAGTTGCTGTGCAGTTTTGGCAGCATTTTGATCAAAACTAGCAGTGGCTATTTCTTGAATTATTGCGGGGGTAACAACATGATAGAATTCCCAAAGTTGCATGTTGCTGCTCGTTGGCGCTAGCGATGCTAGTTCAATACATTCTTTTACTTTCTGTTCGTCAATTGGTTCCGATTTAAAAAGTCGAACAGACCGACGGTACTTAATGGCTTCGCTAACTGATTTTTCATTGGTTACAACCATTTTAATACTTTTTGAATGGTTGTCAATTTATCCTTGTACGGAGCATAACGCAATGGTAAATCGAGCCAAGTCCCTCTTTTTACGATTGCTTTTTTATGGGAAAAAATATCAAAACTGAATTTTCCATGATAAGCGCCCATACCCGAATTGCCAACGCCGCCAAAAGGAAGTCGATTATTGACTAAGTGAATAACCGTATCATTTATACAGCCACCTCCAAAAGAATATTTTTGCAATACTTCATCGATAAAGTTTTTATTTTGCGAAAATAAGTACAACGACAAAGGTTTTTCAAAACTGGAAATTATTTTTTCAATATCTGTTTCTGTTTTGTAAGAGAGAATTGGAAGTATGGGACCAAAAATTTCTTCTTGCATTACAGGGCTGTCCATTTTAGGTTCATTAAGTAAAGTAGGGGCAATGTAAAAAGTTTCTTGGTTGGATTTCCCTCCATAAAGTATTTCTTGGTTCTCCAATAAATTCAACTGACGCTGCCAGTTTTTTAAATTGACAATTCGAGCAAAATCAGCAGATTCCTCTGGATTTTGACCAAGTGCTTTCTCTATTTCTTCAATTGTATATTTTATGAATTTGTCTTTTATGGTATGGTGTACCAATATGTAATCTGGGGCAACACAGGTTTGTCCTGCATTAATAATTTTCCCCCAAACTATTCGACGCGCACTTAATGCTATATCAGCTGTTTCATCTATAATGCAGGGACTTTTCCCTCCTAATTCAAGTGTAACGGGCGTTAGGTATTCGGCAGCTGCTTTTGCTACTATTTTACCAACTGCCACGCTTCCCGTAAAAAATATATAATCCCAACGTTGTTTTAACAATGCTGCAGCCACAGTGGCATCACCTGTTTTTACCATAACTTCCTCAGTAGAAAAGGTTTCGCTTACAATTTTCGCAATAATATTAGAGGTGTTTGGAGTCAGTTCAGATGGTTTCAAAGTTACTCTGTTTCCAGCAGCAACAGCGGCTACAAGCGGACATAAGGCCAATTGAAACGGATAGTTCCACGGAGCAATAATTAAAACATGTCCGTAAGGTTCGCTGTAGATGTAATCTGATGAAGGAAAATTTAATAGTGAAGGGGAAACTTTTTTTGGCTTTGCCCAAGAATCAATATTCTTAATAGTTTCTTTTAAATCAGAGATTACGTAATTGGTTTCCGTTAAAACGGCTTCAAAAGCTGGTTTTTTAAAATCATTGTATAATGCTTTGATAATTTCCTCTTCATATTTTGTAATGACGTGCAATAATTTTTTAAGAGATTCTTTTCGTTTTTTTATATGGAGAATTTGATTCATAAAATGATTTTAATTTAAAATTACATAATTATTAACTGATAGCAACTTTCTTGAGGAACTAAAATAAAAAAACGGAATTTTATTTCTATTTTTTTTGGTGTACGTACGTAATCTTACTTTTTTATTTTTGAATAGATAATTGTAAGTTGTTTTAAATTAGCTTTTAACGTTTTGGCTTCAAGATTTTCATATTTCGTAACAGAGTAGTATAAATAAAAACTAATTTTCATTTTGAAAGTGAATTCATTCGATGTGAAGGAATAAATAGTTAATGCTGTATTTTAAATTACGCTAAAACATAATAAACTTTAAAAAGTAGTTTAAGTATTTTTATGGTACACTGTTTTATAAAATTAAATGGGAATGAACACGATCTTTTGAATATATTTGATTCATGAAAAGGGATAAAGGTTGTCCGTCAAAAGTTTAAAGTCAATATAAATTGTAAAAAAATGAAAGAAATCATATTATTAATAATGCTCTTATTTTGTAGTTATTCATCAATTGCTCAACAGAAAGAAATTAAAGCAGTTTTAGAAAAACAACGTTTAGATTGGAATAATGGAGATATGATTGGATATATGCAAGGTTATTTAAAATCCGATTCTTTACTGTTTGTTGGAAAAACAGGACCATTTTACGGCTGGCAAAAAAACTTAGAGATCTATCAGCAAGTTTATCCTAACAAAGCCGCTATGGGTACTCTAACTTTTGATATCAAACAAATTAAAATGATTGATAACAAACATGCCTTTGTTTTAGGAGGTTGGAATTTGCAAATGGAAAAAGGAGAACAAAAAGGATTTTTTACTTTACTATTCGAAAAATTTAAAGAAGGTTGGAAAATCGTTGTTGACCATTCTAGTTAAGTTTTTTTTATTGAAAGGCTGTGACGAGATATTTATATGAAATGAGTTTTCTAAATTGCATTCCAAATTACATCATCAGGAGTTGGCGCCAAGATTTCCATGCTTTCTTTGGTAACAGGATGAGTAAAGACTATTTTTCGAGCATGTAAATGAATTCCTCCATCTGGATTACTTCGATCAAAACCATATTTTAAATCGCCTTTTATGGGTGAGCCAATAGCCGAAAGCTGTGCGCGAATTTGATGGTGTCTGCC
>JAYTBZ010000107.1:0-9552 GCA_043736705.1 Flavobacterium sp.
TACTTTTGTAACGCAAGAAAATCTGAAAGGAAAACCATTTTTTGATGGTTTAAAATTTCACCGTGTTATCAAAGATTTCATGATTCAAGGTGGAGATCCCTCTGGAAATGGTTCTGGAGGTCCGGGCTACTCGTTCAAAGATGAATTCACAGATTTAAAACACAACAAAGCCGGAATTTTGTCTATGGCCAACTCTGGACCAGGCACTAATGGAAGTCAGTTTTTTATCACGCACAAAGAAACTCCTTGGTTAGACGGAAAACACACTGTTTTTGGTCATGTTACAGAAGGAATGAATGTGGTGAATACAATTGCTGCAAATGATGTTATTACCAGGGTAACTATTGAAAGAAAAGGCGCATTAGCCAAAAAATTTGATGCCCCAAAAGTGTTCACGGACTATTTCAATTTTAAATCCGAAGACCAAAAGAAACAGGACATCATCAATGCGGAGAATAAAGCCAAACAAGCTGCGCTCATGGCAGACGCTAAACGAGTATATACAGAAAAATATGGTCCAGTAATCGATGCGAAAAAAGCATATTTAGCTACTGTGAAAACAACTGCAACCACTACTCCATCTGGATTAATGTACACCATAACACAGAAAGGAACAGGCGTAAAACCTGCAAACGGAACAACATTCTATTTCAATTACGCTGGTTATTTTGAAGACGGGACTTTATTTGATAGCAATTACGAAGACGTAAACAAAGCCTATGGGAAATTTGATGCCAATCGTGCTGCACAAAACGGATACCAATCCTTCCCATTTGAAGCGGGCAAAAAAGACGGAATGATTCCTGGATTTATCGAAGGACTGGACAATATGGGATTTGGTGATAAAGCAATCGTTTTTATTCCGGCCAATCTTGCTTACGGAGAAAGAGGCGCAGGTGGTGTAATTCCGCCAAATACAATGCTTATTTTTGAATTGGAAATGCTAGAAAAGCAACCTGCCCCAAAACAATAAAGTTTAAAAAGTAGATTATAAAAAAACCCGATAGATTTTGAAATCTGTCGGGTTTTTTATTTGACAAACAAAATATTTTCTAGTTGATTTAACATCAAGTTGTAAATGACCTACACCAAACTGAAATTTAATGATAGACTACGTCCAAATTTGTCATTCTGACTAAGGAAGAATCTCGACAACTTGAATACTCCACTTGTGGCTATTCCTCCTTCGCAGGAATAAAAAATAAACTTGTGAATTTAATTGAGATAATAAATTATTTCTTTCCGAATTTCCAGTCAAATTCGTCTTTTTGATTGATAATGGCACCAATTTCAAATTTCACCACCTCATCAAATTCCGTTTGAAAAATTATCCAATTTTCTTCATTAAAATAATTCTCAAACGTATCAAATTCTTCCTGAGTGAATTTAGTTATGGCTTTAGCTGCCAAATCTTTCTTTACCTCACTGATTTTTCTATTGATTATTTTATGGCCAAATAACTCCAGATCAGGACTTGAAGCAACGATGTACCCCAGTTTAAACTCTTCCTCTACATAGAAAGTCAAACGCATTTTTAGTTTGTTGTACGCAAAAATAACATTATCATCCTCGTCTTTGTAATTTCGATCCGGCTTGCCATACAGCGCAGTCACATCATTTTGTTTCATTCCGAAAATGAGTTTCTCAATTCCGTTTTTTGGATTTATTTTCATTGTAGTTGTTTATGTTTAAATTATTATTGCTACCAAATCAGTCTTGGATTACGCTTTCGCCAAATTTGGAATCGCATACAGTACCTATCTTGGCTAGGCTTGCAAAGTTCGGAAAGATTTTTACAAAGTCGGTTACTTTTCGATAGTAAAAATTAATCCAAACTAGAACTGTACTCCCAAAACTAATTTGTCACGAACTAAACCACAATAAAAGCTTCACCTTCAATGAAATTCTATGAATTGAATTTTAAATCATAGTACCACTAAAAATCTGGTAACTTTGTAAGAAAATTTTAATACATTTGAAATAATTAAAAAACCGTAAATCATCGCTTATTAACTCTTATTGGGTGTAATGACGAAAGATTATTTCGTTAATATACAAGTTTGGCTGTAATCTTAAAAAAAAACGAAAAATGAAGATAATTCAACTTTTAACATTTTTAATAATAAATATATCTTGTTCTGGTCAAAGGAACTTAGATAAATACACTATTGATGAGGACGGAATTGCTGTTGAAAAAAAAGACAATACAAAACAATATGATGAAGTTTATAACGCAAATAATATTATTTACACTGTTGGTAGAAAATTTACTTACTCCTATTTTTATCAAAATACCAACGAAGAAAAATTTTTAATAAAAAGAGGAAAAGGAATATTACAACCCGAAGGTTATACAATTTATGATTGGGAATTTGTAAATATTGAGAACCAAGATAATGAAACAGTTAGTCGTATAATTCTAAAACCTAATTCAGAAAATCCTTTCGAAGGCGATGATCCGGACTATAACCAAACTGGAATTGATTATGAATATGTATTGAATAATGGTAAAAATCATGGAAAAGAAACAACTGGTGCAATAGAAAATAAAATGAATTTATGGATACATCCGCCAAGAAGTAACTTTTTTAAAATTTTAGAATTAAATCCTTTCCCATATATAAAAGCACCATACAAAATTGGAACAAAATGGAATTGGAAGCTAGAAATTGGAGATCATTGGTCGGACAAAAGATGGTTAGAATGGAAAGGTGGAATTGAAAATGTCTATGATTATGAAATTATTGAAAATAAAACTATTTCAACAAAACTGGGGAATTTAGAGTGTTATATTGTCCGAGCAACTGCAAAAAGCAGAATTGGCGAAACTGAACTAATTTCTTATTTTAATCCTAAATTTGGTTTTGTAAAGCTTGAATACAAAAATATTGATGGTACTAAAACAGTTCTTGATTTAGACAATGTAGAATAAAAAAAGACTTCAGCTTACAGCTAGTAAGCAATGATCGGGAATAAAGCTTAATTTGAAGTTGGCTTTGTATTTGGGAGATTTGCTTCGCCTGTTCGCTATCGGACTTGTGGCAAACCCGAAGAATAGGCTTAATTTAACTCCCAAACCCTCTGTAATATCAGAACGTTGGCGTTCATTCCCCCTAGACTACCTCCCTAACCCCGAAAGCTAACGGCGGAAGAGCGGAAAAATGAAGGGAATTTATAAGAAAAAATGGTTTTTTAAATATATGATTTACATAACATTAACTAAAAGTTAGCTAGAATTTTAGAGAAATGAAAAAAAATAAACTTTAATTAGAAAAAAAACATAATGAAAATAAGAACTCAAATTATTATTGTTTTGATATCATTTTTCACTTTGAGTAGTTGCCTAAATAGTTATGAAAAAGAAGTAATTGGCAAATATGAACTTTATAAATATGAATTGAAGGACAAAAAAATTGAAGTAGACAATTTCTCCAAACTTATCCTAAAAAAAGATAAAACATTTGAATTAAAGAATCACTCTCAAATTATAAATGGAGAATGGAAAGTTGATGATTATGGTGATTGGACCTTAATTAAACTAAAATCAAAAGCCACTCTAACAGAAGGGAAAATTCTAGGCAATTCAATTCTTTTTGAAAGTGGTAAAATATTTGAAATGGATAATTTTGAAGAAATGGAATATACAAGAATTGTAGATTTAAAATAAAAACGAATCGCCAACAGCTACAACAGATTTGGGCAATTGGCTTAATGCAAAGTTGGTTTTGTATTTTGGAGATTTGCTTAGCCTGTTCGCTATCTCTCGGATGACAAATTCGAAAATAAGGTGTAATTTAGTACCAAACCCGCTGTAGTAGCCGGACGTTCCCAACAATATTATGAGAAAACTAAAAATAGCATTCATCTTAGCGACATTTATCATATTTTATTCTTGTAACAAAGTATCAACAAATACAGAAATTGCAACAAATAATCCTGATAGCATAAATACCTCAAATAAAGAATCGTCTAAAACTTTAAAATTTGAAGAAATATTACAAAATGAAGAAAATGAGGTAGATACGATAACAGATATTAAATTTCGAGAATTATCTATTTCTATAAATAGACTCTTAATTTTTGACGAAGAAAATAAAATTGATCAAGTTCAAAATAATACTGTATATATTTATGCTGAACTTGGCGAGACAATAGAAAGCCAAAAAATCACAGTTTTTTCAAATCAAATTAAAGATTTTACAATTGAACAACGATACGAAACTAGTATAACAATAACAAACGAAGGGCCCCATTGTGATTTAACAGACTGGAAACATTATTATTCTGACTGGAAAACTTTAAAAACCAATGTATCCGGAGAATTCATTTGTGAAAAATATTCTGAAAAAGAATATACAAAATTTCCAGAAGTTAAAATTGAAGAATTAAAGGAGAAAGTTAAAACGGAATGTGGTGATGAAATGTTTAAACTGATTTCGAAAAACAAAAAAATAATTGATAATAATAGCGAAGTTGGAATAAGTCGATACTTTTTAAGAATAAAAGGAAAACATAAATACAACGGACAAATGATTACGAAAACCATTATTATTGAAATATCAATGGGATGCTAAATGAAAATACTACAGTTAACAGCTAGGTTTTCCTTGCTTGAGTAGCGCGAATAATAAAACCCGTGTTGAACGAAACCGATTACATGCCGTCAACACTTATGGAGTTACCCTAAACTTTTTTTAAAAACAATAAAAATGAAAAGAATTAAATTTGATAATTTACAAACCAACTGGTTTTTCATTTCGCTAATCGTACTATCAATAATTTGTCTTGTGGTTGGTAGTTTTGAGCTTATTCCATTTGAAAACCCCATCATAAATAAAAGAATTAGTGCTATTGGCTTCGCATCACAAGCCTTGTTTTTCTCTAGAAGTTTCTGGTATAAAAATTATTTGCAATGGAATAAAAAAGGAATATTCCTTCGCATAAACTCCTTTTCAGGAAAATCAATTGCGTTCAAAACCATTGAAAGTACCAAATTAGAAAATAATCTTTTGACCATTTATAAAAATGATGGTAACAGCTTTGCTTTTGACCTTAGTACTATTGACGAAAATGATTCGAAAAAATTATATGATATAATCCATCACTATTGCTGCTGATCTCCAAAGATTCAATGTGAAAACTGTTAAATCCCTTTGACTAAAAATTTTTCAATACAACTGCATTTTCAAATTTGCTTTTACGGCATCAAACCATTCTGACCTTAAAATACTTAGAATAATACTGTCTCTTCGGAGGTCACCTTCAGCTGTAGGCATATTACTGCGCAGCACACCTTCTACTTTGCAACCAATACTTTTCATGGCAGCAATACTTCGTGCATTGTTATGGTCTGCGCGAAACTCCATGCGCTCCATTCCCAAGGTTTCAAACGCATATTGCAACAGCAAAAATTTGCAATGCTTGTTTAATCCCGTTCCCCTAAATGCTCCGCCGTACCAAGTGTAGCCCAATTGTACTGTTTTAAAATCAAAATTAATGTCATAAAAACGGGTGCTTCCCGCATACTTTCCAGATTTTTTGTCGAATACTATGAATGGAAATTCGGTTTTATTATTACGTGCTGCTAAAGCAATTTGAATGTAATTTTCCAAGTTTTCTCTGCCATTTGCCCGCACTAAAGAATAGTGCCACGTCTCCGGCTCGTTCATCGAAATGTCGATCAGGTTTTCCACATCTGCTTCTTGTAGCGGTCTTAGTAACACCAGTTCATCCTCTAAAACAAGGGATTGAGAAAAATCAAAATTTGCATTCATAACAGTTCGTTTACAGTAATCAAATAAGTTCAAATATAAATTTTAATTCCATCGCAACAGCAATAAACTGTGCAGTATTGATCATTTTAAAATGCCTATCATCTGTTTTTTGAATTCAATTTTAATTCAAAGCTAAAACTATCGCAGTTCAGGCAATTAAAACCCAAAACAATCAAACTCTTAAAATCTTACTATTTGTTCATCCCTTTATGGTTTAAAATAAATGCCCTACCGGTTTTCTTAAAACAATTACCTTAAAATTGCTTTTACTACTCCCATATTTTTAAAATTTTCCTTACTTTCACAGTCCAAAGTAGGACACATCCGATGATACAAACTACTCTGAATAAAAACGTAAAATATGAAACCAGTACAGTTATTTCTTTGCTATTTATTGCTCATTACCATTGTTCCCTCCTATTCTCAAAATCAAAAAGCACCCGAATTTAAAGTAGCTTTCGAGAAATTTACTTTAGATAACGGTTTGCAAGTCATCTTACACATCGACCGATCTGATCCCGTTGTTGCCGTTGCCTTAACAAGTCACGTAGGCTCAGCTAGAGAAAAAGCAGGACGAACTGGTTTTGCACATTTGTTTGAGCATTTACTCTTTTTAGAATCAGAAAATTTAGGAAAAGGTGGTTTAGATAAAATGAGTGCGCGCATTGGTGGCGAAGGAGCTAATGGTTCTACAAGTCGAGATCGAACAAATTATTTTCAAACTGTTCCCAAAGATGCTTTGGAAAAAATGATTTGGGCCGAAGCAGACAAATTAGGATATTTCATCAATACAGTGACTGAACCTGTTTTGGCTAAAGAAAAACAAGTCGTTAAAAACGAAAAAAGACAGAGTTATGATAACAGACCATACGGTCACAATTTTTCTGTAATTTCAAAAAATTTATACCCTGAAACACATCCGTACAATTGGGATGTGATTGGTTCGTTAGAGGATTTACAAAATGCAACACTTGACGATGTTAAAAGTTTTTATAACCGCTGGTATGTTCCTAATAATGTTACATTGACTATTGCAGGAGATTTTGATGTGAAACAAACCAAAGCGTGGGTCGAAAAATACTTCGGAGAAATAAAACGTGGGGAAGCGATTCCTAAAATGGAAAAACAACCCGTACTATTAACCGAAACAAAAAAACTATATTATGAGGATAATTTTGCTAAGTTACCTCAACTCACACTAACTTGGCCTTCGGTTTACGAATACCATCCAGACAGTTATGCGTTAGAAGTGCTGGCTAATTATCTTTCGAAAGGTAAAAAAGCGCCTTTATACAAAACTTTAGTGGAAGATAAGAAAGTGACTGATGCCACTGATTTGTTTCAATACAATTCTGAAATAGCAGGTCAGTATATGCTCAGCGTAACGGCTTTCCAAAAAACAAATTTAAACGATGTCTTGAACGGCATCAATGAAGCTTTCAAAAACTTTGAAGCCGAAGGGATTTCTCAACAAGATTTAGACCGAATCAAAGCCGGACAAGAAACTGCTTTTTATACTAATTTATCAAGTGTTTTAGGAAAAGGTTTTCAACTGGCACAGTACGAGATTTTTGCAGGAACACCCGATTATATCAACCAAGATGTAAAAAATATTCTAGCTGTAACTACGCAAGATGTTATGCGGGTATATGAAAAATACATTAAAGGGAAAAATTATGTAGCCACTAGTTTTGTTCCAAAAGGACAAGCCAATTTAATATTAGAGGGTTCGAGTGTTGCTGCCGTAGTCGAAGAAAAAATAATCGAAGGTAAAGAGGATTCTTTTGATGCCAGCATATCAGCTACCTACAAAAAAACACCTTCTACATTTGATCGCAGCGTAGAACCTGCTTATGGCGAAAGTCCAGATGTAAAATTACCAATCGTATGGAAAAATAAGCTATCCTCTGGAATCAGCGTGTTGGGTATTGACAACCGCGAAGTGCCACTTGTACAGTTTCAATTGCAAATAAAAGGCGCAATGTTACTTGAAAACGCCGATAAAATTGGCGTTTCAAATATGCTTGCCGATTTAATGACGAAAGGAACTAAAAATAAAACTCCGGAACAATTAGAAAATGCCATTGAAAGTTTGGGTGCTACCATCCGAGCGTATGCTACTGATGAATCTATCTTCATTTCAGTTAATACATTAGCTAAAAATTACAGTGCCACTATGGGACTTATCCAAGAAATACTGCTACAACCTCGCTGGGACGCTAAAGAATTTGATTTGATCAAGCAAAGTACGCTAAGCCAAATTCTACAACAAAAAGCAGATCCCAATAGTATTGCTCGAAACGAATACAAGAAATTAATTTACGGAACTGGTTCTGTTTTAGCGAATAACCGCATTGGAACTGAAAGCACAGTAAACAGTATCACATTGGAAGATTTGAAAAAATACTACGCTCAAAACATGGCTCCGTCCGTTACTAATTTTCAAATTGTTGGAGCCATTAGCAAAAACGATGTTATTAATTCATTGGCTACTCTAAATAAAAATTGGGAAGCAAAAAAAGTGACTATTCCTGCAGTTGTTCCTGCAAACACCGTTACAGCATCTAAAATTTATTTTTATGATGTTCCGGGTGCCAAGCAATCTGTAATTCGTATTGGTTACCCTGCTCTTGCTGCAATAGATCCTGATTTTTATCCAGCTCAAATCTTGAATTACCGTTTGGGAGGTGGTAGTTTTGCATCCCAATTGACACAACAATTACGAGAAGGAAAAGGATATACGTATGGCATTAGCTCTTCGTTTAGTGGTTCTAGAAATAAAGGTCCGTTTACGATTGCAAGTGGTGTTCGATCTAACGTAACCTTTGAATCAGTGAATTTAATCAAAGATATTTTAATGCAATACGGTAAAAATTTCAACGATACCGATCTAGAAGTAACGAAAGGTTATTTGATAAAAAGTAATGCAAGGGCTTTTGAAACGTTATCTTCTAAACTGGAAATGCTTTACGACATTAATAATTACAAGTATTCGAATGATTACGCGAAGCAACAAGAAAACATCGTAAAGAAAATTACAATTGACGAACTAAAAAAGTTTTCCGAAATGTATTTAGATGCTAATAAAATGATTTACTTGATTGTAGGCGATGCGGAAACTCAGTTGAAAAAACTGGAGCAAGTAGGTTTTGGAACACCAATTCTTTTGAACACACCTACAGTGAAATAATTAAATTTTAAACTTATTTGGGTAGAGCAACGCTGCTTGTTTTAGCCCAGATTAAAGTAAAAATCCTTACTGCAAAAAAGATAATTTTTCTTGTCCTGAAAGAGCGACCAACGGAAGCTCCTTTCAGGATTTAGAAAAATATTTTTTTTAAGGAAGAATTGAAACGTAGAGCTGGATAAGCTCCTAGAAATTTTACTCACTCATTTCGTCGTAGCGCTGCGGTACCTGTGGGTCGTATGCCGGACATTTGAATTCCTCCATTGTATCTGCCAAGAGATTCATGGTTTTCCCTTCGGTTCCATAACAATCGATTTGAATGCTTTGTGGCGTCGTATTGATGTGAAATGCACCTACTCCGTTAGTGTTTTTCCAGCTATTTTCGTCAACTTTTTCCCAGTTTGAAAATACAGAGGCAATTCTATTCAAGATCACTTGCACTGGAAGTTCTTCCAATCCCTCTACAATCTCCTGCTCCACAAGTGCTTCATAAACCAAGTGATGATTCAGATAAATTCCGTCCTGATATTTCCAAAAAAGTAGTTCGTACATATTTATTTAAGGTTCAAAGGTACTGAGGCACTTAGGCTC
>JAYTBZ010000108.1:0-1939 GCA_043736705.1 Flavobacterium sp.
TAATTTTGAAAACATATCTTTATATATTAAAAGACAAAGATACTTTTTATACTTTTATACCATAAAAAAATACTCAGAAGTTTAATTACAAAAATAAAATCATGCACATTCATTATTTATCAGAAGAGAACAGCGTATTAAATCATTTTTTAGGACAAATACGAAATGTTGATGTTCACACTGATAGCATGCGTTTCCGAAGAAATATTGAACGTATCGGTGAAATAATGGCGTATGAATTGAGTAAAAAGTTACACTACAAAAATGTCGAAATAGAAACACCATTAGGAATAAAAAAAACTACTGAAATACAAGATCAATTGCTTTTGTGTTCCATTTTACGTGCTGGTTTACCGTTGCACATGGGCTTTTTAAATTATTTTGACAATGCAGAAAATGGTTTTGTTTCTGCTTACAGGCACCATCCTAATAATGATGATTATTTTGATATTTTAGTTCAATACCAAGCTATTGCAGATTTAAATGAAAAAAATTTATTAATAGTAGATCCCATGTTGGCCACGGGACAATCTATTGTGGCGGTATACAATAAATTGATGGAAAGAGGGATTCCAAAAGAAATTCATATTGCGGTTGTAATTGCTGCTCCAGAAGGTATTGCTTATCTCAAACAGCACTTACCTGCACACTGCCATCTTTGGGTAGCTTCCTTAGATGACAAACTTAATGAACACAGCTACATAATTCCTGGTCTTGGCGATGCAGGTGATTTAGCCTACGGCCAAAAATTATAATTGAGAGAAAAAAGCAAAAAGACTACAAGCAATAAGCACAAAAAGTACAATCTCCTGTTTTAGTTTTTCTTGAGGAATTTCTATATGGCTTGTGGCCATCATTGCTAAAGGCGCAACAGTAAACAGCAATAGGTCATTGCTTTTATTGGCCGAAATTACAAAAACTATTGCTCCTATAAAGAAAGAGGCGATAATTTTTTTGAAAGAAGTATGCAATATTTGCGGTCTGTTTGACAATGTGGCAAACATAGACACTAAAAAAAACAAAGCGATTGTTGCATAAATGGACAAAGCTCCGTTTTGATAATTATTCGTAAAATAATCGATATTCAAATTGATTTGTACGCTTCTTACAATGTACTCGACAAAATCAAGTTTAAAAACTGTTGCAAACAACATAAACAGAATTCCGGCAATAAAAAAAGCAATAAAAGGCAGAATCCAATTTCTATAATCTCTTGAAACATGGAAAATTATGGATATAAAAACTAATAAAATAAAAATTATACTCCAAAAATGAAATAACGTTGCTAGAAAAATCCACAATGAAGCATCAAATATTTTTTCTTTGGGGGCTTTTAAAGATTGTAATGAAATAAGCCTGCGGAGCGCTAATAAAACAAAGAAATTAGACAACAACAAGTTTAAATTATCTAACACTGAAGGAAAAAATAACAAGAACAACCAGTAAAATAAAATAGTATAGCTACTGTCTTTGCTTAATCCGTTCTTCTTGACTATAAAATTTGTGATAAAAACGGAGGCTACTATTGCGCAAAACAAAACACCCTTTTTCGACAATAGTAAAAAGGAATTCAGCCAAGATAAATCTTGGAATTGGTATATAGAAAAGAAAACCAGCATTAAAATTACAACCAATGAAAAATTTAATGGTGTAGATTTTCTAAAAACACTTGTTATCATACGGATATTTTATACTTTTGTAATCGTAAATATAATACTTGTTTAAAAAGGAAACCTTGCAAGTTGAAAACTTTCTTTTAAACTTTTTTACAACTTCATTTTCTCAAAAAACGATTAATTAAATTAATTTTATACATTATGAAAGCATTTTTCGAAGGAATACAATACTTATTTGTAAATATTTTATTCGCTCCACTAGACTTTTTACGTTCATTAGAGTTGTCATCTTGGTTTGCTGCCAATACTATCAATTGGATTTT
>JAYTBZ010000109.1:0-21519 GCA_043736705.1 Flavobacterium sp.
TTTTGCACATCCAGAAAGCAAGTATTTCGGACTGGGGAAAATAAAAGAAGATCAAGTAATTGATTACGCCAAACGCAGAAGTATTTCTACTGATAAAGCTATGAAGTGGTTGGGTCCAAATATAGCAGATTAAAATCCCCACCCAGCCTCCCCAAAGGGGAGGAGTTGAGAAAGGAATAAAAAATTGTTCAATTAAAATTACCCGAGTTCTCCCCTCCTTTGGAGGGGTCGGGGGAGGATTATGAAAGTAACACAACACATCGAAGCAGCTAACGGAGAAACCTTATTCTCCTTCGAAATTATTCCGCCACAAAAAGGGAAAAGCATTCAGGAACTGTATGACAATATTGATCCCTTGATGGAGTTTAAACCGCCATTTATTGATGTAACGACCTCTCGTGAGGAATTTATTTATGTAGACAAAGGCAACGGTTTATTAGACAAAAAACTAACCAGAATGCGCCCAGGAACACTTGGAATTTGTGCTTCAATAAAACATAAATACAACGTAGATACAGTTCCACATGTACTTTGTGGGGGCTTCACGAAAGAGGAAACAGAATATTTATTAGTAGATTGCCATTATCTGGGGATCAATAACGTGATGGCTTTGCGCGGTGATGCTATGAAAGACGAACAATCTTTTGTTCCGAAAATGGGTGGAAATAGTCACGCAATAGATTTAGTGCAACAAATTAAATTGTTGAATGAAGGCAAGTATTTGCATGAAGTTGTACACGTAGACAATAAAGCTGATTTCTGTATCGGAGTTGCGGGTTATCCTGAAAAACACTTGGAGTCTCCATCTTTACTTTCTGATTTGAAGAGACTTAAGGAAAAAGTTGACGGTGGCGCTGATTACGTGGTTACCCAAATGTTTTTTGACAATGCTAAATATTTTGATTTTGTTGCCAAAGCCAGAGAAATAGGTATTACAGTGCCTATTATTCCGGGTATCAAGCCATTGGCGGTGCACAGACATTTGCAAATTTTACCGCAAATTTTTAGGATCGATTTACCCGAAGATTTAATTGATGCCGTAGACAAATGCAAAACTAATGCAGATGTAAAACAAGTGGGGATTGAATGGGCTATTCAGCAATCACGCGAACTAAAGGCTGCTGGAGTTCCTGTTTTGCATTATTATTCGATGGGTAAGTCGGAAAATATCCGTCAAATAGCGAGTCAACTTTTTTAAAGTCATTGCGAGGAACGAAGCAATCCTACATTGTTGAAAGTTTCTAGTTCGCCTCGGCGAACTGAAAGCTTTTTAAATATTATTGAAATGTCGCCGAAGCAGGAATTTCACTTAATGAGATTCCTCCTTCGTCGGAATGACAAAGCCGAATTTTGTGTTTTAGCAGCGTTTGTTTTTTATTCGAAAACATAACGGAACACTGCCAACTATTTCGTAATCTCTCTAAACACCGCTTCTAAGTTTTTATTTTTTTGATTGAGTTGTAAGGTTTTCAAACCATTGGTTTGAGCAAAATCAAAAACTACAGAACGCATGTCTTTATCTGATTTAAAAGTCAGTTCCCACATCATATCGTGAATGTTTACAAACGAAACAAGATTTTCAATTTTAGAAATCAATTGTTCCTCGACTTGAAAATCAAATTCGACTTCAATTACTTGTTCCTTATCCTCAGAAATTAAGTTATCTAGTTTTTTATCGGTTACAATTTTACCATTGTTGATGATGATAACGCGATCACAAATGGCCTCAACCTCTTGCATGATGTGCGTAGATAGGAACACTGTTTTGTCTTTCCCCACATTTTTAATCACATTGCGAATTTCCATTAGCTGGTTCGGATCTAAACCAGTCGTTGGTTCATCAAGAATCAATACATCAGGATTGTGCAATAAAGCATTGGCAAGTCCTACACGCTGGCGATATCCTTTAGACAATTGTGCAATTTTTTTATGACTTTCGGTAGTTAAACCAGTCAGTTGAATCACTTCTTCAATTCTAGATTTGGCCACTTTATAAACATCTGCATTAAAAGCTAAATACTCTCTCACATATAAATCTAAATACAACGGATTGTGCTCTGGCAAATACCCAATAGAAAGTTGTACCGCTTTCTGGTTAGTGTTTACGTCATGACCGTTCACAATTGCATCTCCTTCATCGGCATTGATGTAAGTAGTCAATATTTTCATCAAAGTAGATTTTCCAGCGCCATTCGGACCTAGGAAACCTACGATTTCTCCTTTGTTAATAGAAAATGAAATGTTATCGAGTGCTTTTTGCGCACCGTAGCTTTTGGATATGTTTTTTACTGCTATGGACATGGTGAATGATTTGTTGCAAAAGTAAACAGAAAATGACTGAATTTGTTGTTAGACACCGCACTAATTCGCAAATTATTTTTTTGATAATCATACGTAATACCGGTAATACCGTATCAAAAAAGAAAATTAAATTGATAAATCTGTCATTTAGATTTCTATATTTACGATAAACTATATAGAGAGGAATATGAAAAACACAGTGTCAGGCAGTTTCTTGAAAAATTACAGTAGTATTATTTTACTTCTTGGTGGGATTTTAGTGGGGAGTATTTTAGGGTTGGTTTTTGGAAAAGATGTTGCCGTCATTAAGCCGCTAGGCGATATTTTTCTAAATCTATTATTCACCGCAATTATCCCATTAATATTTTTCACTATCGCTTCTTCTATTGCCAGTTTAGAAAAGACAGAAAAGTTAGGAAAATTATTTGCAATAGTTCTAGGCGTTTTTTTATTTACGGTTCTAGTTTCGGCTATTTTAATGTTAGTAGGCGTTTTGCTTTTTCCTATACAACAAAATATTATTCTCTCTCAGGTTCCAATAGAAATGGTCGAAACAGGATCTGCAGGTTCACAAATTACGCAATTGCTAACGGCTAGCGATTTTTTCGAACTTTTGTCTCGAAAAAACATGTTGGCACTTATTATATTTTCATTTTTAATAGGATTTGGGTGTTTGAATTCGGGTGAAAAAGGGAAAGATTTCAGTCGGTTTCTGAATTCTGGTAATGAAGTCATGAAACAATTATTAAATCTTATAATGAAAACAGCACCTATTGGTTTGGGTGCATATTTTGCCTATCAAGTTGGCATTTTTGGTCCGCAACTGTTTGGAGCTTATGCAAAACCTTTAGGATTGTATTATGCGGTTTGTGCTTTTTATTTTGTGGTGTTTTTTAGTTTGTATGCGTACATGGCTGGCGGAAAATTAGGGTTTAAAGTATTTTGGAAAAACAACATAACGCCTTCCATGACAGCACTAGGGACCTGTAGCAGTATTGCAACAATCCCCGCAAATCTGGAAGGTGCAGAAAAAATGAAAATTCCAGCATATATCAGGAACGTGGTAATACCTCTTGGCGCACCGTTGCATAAAGATGGTTCGAGCATGTCGTCGATCGTCAAAATAGCGGTGATTTTTGCTCTATTTGGAAAAGATCTAACAGATCCATATACTATATTGGTTGCTTTGGGAATCACAGTTATTGTATCAGTAGTAGAAGGCGGAATACCAAATGGCGGGTATATTGGTGAGATTTTAGCCATATCAGTTTATGGATTTCCAATGGAGCAAGCATTACCAGCCGCTATGATTATAGGAACACTAGTAGATCCTATGGCTACATTGCTCAATGCCAATGGAGATTTAGTTTCGGCTATGCTAGTAACCCGAATTGCAGAAGGGAAAAAATGGCTATCGGAGAAAGTAACGGTTTAACAAAGTTCAGTATTTCAATTAAAGATTTCAATTCAGTTTTTTTTAATCGAATGTGTGACACTCTTTTTAGTGGTATTTTAAAGGCTATTTATTAAACAATATTCAATTAATAACCAGTTTTTTATCGATTCTCTTTTTTGTTGAACAAAAGGAACTTTTTCTTTGGGTCAAGTGTAAATTTTGCATACATTCGCAATGTAAAAATTACAAAAAAGCAGTAGCATGTTAGGTAACCAATTTTATTTTAGCAATTCTTATTATTTCTTCTGGAAGGTCGAAAGGGATTGTTGTATGGTTGTTTAATCGAAATATTAAATTGATACTATAAATATACAATCCCGATGTGAATCGGGATTTTTTTTTGCTTAAAACTGAATAATGATGAATACAATAATAGGTATACAAGGCATAGCGGGTTCATTTCATCATCAGGTGGCGCAGGAATATTTCAGTCAAAAGATTACTCTGGACGAATGTTTGTCTTTTGAGGAATTGATCGATAATTTAATATCAGGAAAATCAGATCAAGCGGTTATGGCGATCGAAAATTCTATTGTGGGACCCATTATTCCCAATTATGCTTTAATTGATAAAAATAATTTGCACATCATAGGGGAACATTATTTAAGTATTCATCAAAATTTAATGGCGCTTAAAGGTCAAAAAATAGAAGATATTTTAGAAGTACATTCGCATCCGATGGCTCTATTACAATGTATGGATTTTTTGAAGAAATATCCACATATAAAGTTAGTCGAAGACAAAGATACTGCCGAAACAGCGCGACGAATAAATGAAAAGCAGTTGAAAGGAATTGCTGCAATTGCCAGTAAAACGGCTTCAGAGATGTATGATTTAGAAATTTTGGCTCCAGAGATTCAGACTATAAATAATAACATGACACGATTTGTTATTATAAAAAGGGAGAATTCATTTGTTGTTGAAAACGAAATAAATAGAGCTTCCATCAAATTTGAATTGGATCATAAACGCGGCAGTTTAGCGGCAGTTTTAAATGTAATGAGCGATTGTAAATTGAATTTAACCAAGATCCAATCGTTGCCAAAAATAGAAACACCCTGGCGCTATTCCTTTTTCGTAGATGTTACTTTCGAAAATTACGAAGATTATGCTAAGGCAAAAGCGTTGTTGATTATTATGGCAGAATACTTTAAAGTTTTGGGCGAATATAAAAATACAAAACCATGATAACTACAGCAAAACGCCTAGATATAATTGAAGAATACTATTTCTCGTCAAAAATGAGAGAAGTAAGACAATTGGCTTCGGAAGGGAAACCCATTATCAATATGGGAATTGGAAGTCCAGATTTACTGCCATCACAAGCGGTTATTGACGCTACAGTTGGTGCTATGCAAGATGAAAACGCGCATCAGTATCAGAGTTATCAAGGATTACTAGAGTTGCGCGAGGGTATGGCTGATTTTTATAAAAATAATTACGGAGTTGTATTAAATCCAGCGAACCAAATCCTGCCTTTGATGGGTTCTAAGGAAGGAATTATGCATATTTCGTTGGCTTTCTTGAATGAAGGCGATCAGGTGCTGATTCCAAATCCAGGATATCCAACCTATACTTCGGTGACGAATTTAGTTGGAGCAGTACCCGTTTATTATGATTTAAAAGAGGATAATAATTGGGAACCTGATTTCGAATTATTAGAAAAACTGGATTTAACGAAAGTAAAAATCATGTGGATTGGCTATCCGCATATGCCCACAGGAGCAAGTGGCAGTTTACAGTTGTTTGAAAAGTTAGTGGCTTTCGCCAAAAAATATACTATTTTGTTAGTAAACGATAATCCGTATAGTTTTGTTTTGAATGATAATCCGATTAGTTTGCTGCAAGTTGCTGGTGCCGAAGAGGTAGTTTTAGAATTGAATTCGTTAAGCAAGACTTTTAACATGGCCGGCTGGAGAGTTGGGATGGTTTTAGGCAATGCAACTTGTATTGATGCTGTACTAAAAGTAAAAAGTAACATGGATAGCGGCATGTTTTACGGAATTCAAAAAGGAGCCATTGAAGCGCTGAAAAGTGAAAAAACTTGGTTTAACGAAATTAACAAAATCTATATAAGACGACGTGTATTAACGGAACAGTTAGCAGAAAAGTTAGGTTGCCAAGTGTATAAGCAAGGTGTGGGATTATTTGTTTGGGCAAAATTACCAGAGGGAATTTCTTCAGCAGAAAAATTTATCGATGAAATTTTATATGATAAATCAATATTCATCACGCCGGGAACTATTTTTGGTAGTAATGGAGAAGGGTACATTCGGTTTGCTTTGTGTGTTAAAGAAGAAAAAATTAAAGAGGCAATCAGTCGATTTGTGTAGAGAATTGATTCATCGCTTACGTCTATGAATAGAAAAATAATAATCGTTTTAAGAAAAAAGTTGTTCTAAAAAACGAGGTTTGCTAGCCCTGATAGCAGTGAAAATCCTTTTTTGCCGGAGTTCGGCAAGAAAGATTGTAACGGATAGCAGGATAAGCTTCGGATAAAAAATAATAAAATGAAAGTATTTGTCATAGGAGTAGGATTAATAGGTGGTTCCATGGTATTGGATATAAAAACTTTGTACCCAAACGCTATGATTTATGGTATCGACAGTAACGACAGTCATTTAGCGGAAGCCTTAAGTTTAGGAGTTGTTGATGAAGCTGTTGAATTCGATGCGTTAGTGCATGCAGACTTTGTAATCGTCTCGGTTCCTGTTGATGTAGCGGTGGCTGTTTTGCCAAAAGTTTTAGACTGTATAGGAGATCAAACTATAGTTTTGGATGTGGGTTCCACTAAAATGCCTATTTGTGAAGCTGTTGCTAATCATCCTAAAAGACGCAATTTTATAGCCACGCATCCTATTGCGGGGACAGAATTTTCGGGACCATCTGCAGCGGTAAAAGGATTGTTTCAAGGAAAAACAAATATTATTTGTGAGGTGGAAAAAATTACTTTTAAATTACAAGAAAAAGCGTTGCAACTTTTTATTGCTATGGGAATGCGAATACGGTATATGGATCCAAAATCACATGACAAGCACATCGCTTATGTGTCGCACCTGTCTCATATTAGTGCATTTATGCTTGGTAAAACAGTAATTGATAAAGAGAAACACGAGCAAGATATTTTTGATATGGCAGGTTCTGGTTTTGAAAGTACGGTGCGTTTGGCTAAAAGTTCACCCGCGATGTGGACGCCTATTTTTAAGCAAAATAGGAAACAAGTTGTTAAGACCTTAAATGAGTATATTTTGAATTTATCTAAATTTAGAGAATTGTTAGAAAATGAGGATTATGAGGCAATTTATAATGAAATGGAAAGTGTCAATAAAATAAAGGAAATACTAAACGGAATGACTGTTAAAAGTTTTTAATGGTCGTTAGCTGTAAGAAACAATAGTACAAAATAAAATAATTAAATTATAACAATAATCCATTCACAACTCTGTTTCCTTTGAGTAGGCCTGGGTGGGGAAAATTTAGAAAAGATGGAAAATAAAAAAGAAATGAGAAATTGGTTGAACGAATTCAATTTGACTCATCCTTTAGTGATTGCGGGACCATGCAGTGCTGAAACAGAAGAACAAGTTTTAAGAATAGCTCATGAATTGAAAGATTCTGATGTAAGTATATTTAGAGCAGGGATTTGGAAACCAAGAACGCGCCCAGGAGGATTTGAAGGAGTGGGAGAAATAGGTTTAAAATGGTTGAAAAAAGCAAAAGAAGAAACCGGATTGCTAATGGGAACTGAGGTTGCCAATGCTGCTCACGTTAAATTAGCGTTAGAATATGATATTGATGTGTTGTGGATAGGAGCAAGAACAACAGTAAACCCTTTTGCCGTGCAAGAAATTGCAGATGCACTCGCTGGAACCAAGAAAATTGTTTTGGTAAAAAACCCAGTGAACCCAGATTTATCCTTGTGGTTGGGTGGCGTAGAGCGTTTGTATAATGCTGGAATCGAAAAATTAGGAGTGATTCACAGAGGATTTTCAACCTATGAGAAAACAAAATATAGAAATATTCCAGAATGGCAAATTGCTATAGAATTGCAAAATAAATTTCCTGATTTACCTTTGATTATTGATCCTTCACACATTACTGGTGATCGTAAAATGATTCTTGAAGTAACGCAGGAAGCCCTAGATTTAAACTATGACGGTATGATTATCGAAACGCATACAGATCCAGATAATGCTTGGAGTGATGCAGCGCAGCAAGTGACGCCAGATGCTTTGAAGCAAATATTTATTGATTTAAAAGTAAGAAAATTAAATGATGTCTCTGACGAGTATACGCATAAAATGAAAAAGTTACGAGCTAATATTGATGTGCTCGATGCTACTTTGCTAGAACTTTTAGGTAAGCGTATGAAAGTCGCAGACGAAATAGGTGTGGTGAAGAAAGCGGCCAATGTTGCGGTATTACAAAATACCCGTTGGAATGAAATATTAGGTAAAATGATCTTAGATGGCGAAACCAAAGGGCTTTCAGAAGAGTTTGTGTTAAAATTATTTAAAGCCATTCACCAAGAAAGTATCAGCCATCAAGATAAAGTGTTGAATGCTTAAATTTTTAAAATAAATGATATAAGCCTACAATTTATTTGTAGGTTTTTTTGTAATATTGCTACAAAATTAAATTTAAAATCACTTTTATGAAAAAATTGTTACTCGTGTCGTTATTGTTTTTAGGTTTCCAAGGGTATTCGCAAAAACAAGTGTTTGAAAGTCCTGAACTTGCATCTTTAATTAAAGAGCATAAAACAGTAGCTATTTTGCCTTTTACAGTCAAGATTACATATAAAAAGCAACCTAAAAATTTTAGTGTTGAGGCTAATAGAGACCAAGAACTTAAAATGTCTAAGTCTATCCAGTCAAGTATGTATACTTTTTTACTTCGTAAAGCAGATTCTTATACAGTAACTTTTCAAGATGTAGAAAAGACAAACATTTTACTAAAAAAATCGGGAATTGCCGATAAATTAGATGAAATGACTAAAGATGAAGTTGCAAAAGCACTTGGTATTGATGCAGTAATTAGCGGTACTTTTGAATCAGAACAGTCAAAATCCGAGGGTGCTGCAATTGCTACTGCTGTTTTATTAGGAGGTTTTGGAGGGAAAACAGGTTCAGGATCGCTAACGATGACGATTAATAATGGTAAAGACGGAGAAATGTTATGGCGCTTTTTTAAGACAATGAATGATAATATTTCAATTTCTACGGATGATATTGTTGAGAGTATGATGCGTAAAGTTTCTAGAAATTTCCCTTATTTGAAATAAATTATAGATTTTATGAGACAATCCCTTCTTCTAGTTCTAGTTGAAGGGATTTTTGTTTTTAGACCGTATAAAAAACTCTAAACTTTAAACTTTAAACTTGAAACAAAATTTTACCTTTGCCGCATGACAGGACTCGTTTATAAATCTACAGGAAGTTGGTACACCGTAAAATCCGATCAAGGTGATTTTATAGAATGCCGTATGAAAGGGAAATTCCGAATAAAAGGAATTAAAAGCACCAACCCCATTGCTGTAGGTGATGTTGTTGATTATGAGTTGGAAGAATCCTCGGATACTGTTACCGGAACCATTCACAACATTCATGAAAGAAAAAACTATATTGTTCGAAAGTCGGTTAATTTATCACATCAGATGCATATTATTGCATCAAATATTGATCGTGTTTTTTTATTGATAACGATAAACAATCCTCCAACCACTTTTAATTTTATAGACCGTTTTCTTGTTACTGCCGAAGCATACGGAATTGAAACGGTACTTGTTTTTAACAAAATAGACACGTTTGACGAAGCTACCTTAGACGAACAATTGTACATGCAGCATGTGTATCAGGAAATTGGATACAAGTGTTTGCAGGTTTCTTCAACTGAAATGAAAGGTATTGATGAATTAAAGACAATGATGGTTGGTAAAGTAAGTATGTTTTCTGGACATTCTGGAGTGGGCAAATCTACTTTGGTCAATGCTATGGAACCTTCTTTGCATCTAAAAACAAAGACAATATCGGAAGCCAGTAAGCAAGGACAGCACACGACTACTTTTGCCGAAATGTATGATTTATCCTTTGATGCTAGGATAATTGATACACCTGGAATTAAAGGTTTTGGAATTGTAGATATGGATTCAGCAGAAATTAGCGGCTATTTCCCGGAGTTCTTTAAATTGAAAGATCAGTGTAAATTCAATAATTGTTTGCATAAAGACGAACCGCATTGCGCTATCAAAGCCGCTTTAGAAAAAGATGAAATCGCATGGTCACGTTACAAAAGCTATCTTAAAATTCTAGAAGGTGATGATGAGAATTACCGAACCGATATTCATAATGAAGATCGAATTATAAGTGATAAAACGAGGGAATAGAAATTAGCCGAAAGTCATAAGGTCGAAAGTCTTAAAGTAAGTCGGAACGAATATTTAAGGACGATTTTTTCACTTTATGACGTTAAGACTTTCAAATTTTAAGACTAACAAATGAAAGTAGTAATTCAAAGAGTTTCTTCCTCCTCCGTATCCATAGATGCTAAAATCGTAGCCGAAATCCAAAAAGGATTGATGGTTTTAGTTGGTATTGAAGATAGCGATACTCCAGAAGATGTTACTTGGTTGACTTCAAAAATTGTGAATCTCCGCATTTTTGGGGATGAAAATGACGTAATGAATTTATCTGTAAAAGATATTGATGGCGATATCATAATAGTCTCTCAATTTACCCTTCATGCCTTGACCAAGAAAGGAAATCGCCCATCCTATATAAAAGCTTCTAAGCCCGAAATAGCTATTCCTATGTATGAAGAATTCATTGCTCAAATGCAAAAGGATTTAGGTAAAAAAGTACAAACCGGTATTTTTGGTGCCGATATGAAAGTAGCATTATTAAATGACGGACCGGTAACCATTATTATTGATAGTAAAAATAGAGAATAAAATGAATCTAAAAAACTCCCAACTCGACGTAGATACTTGGATCAAAGAACACGGCGTTCGTTATTTTAATGAACTCACCAATATGGCTCAACTTACTGAAGAAGTAGGCGAAGTAGCCCGAATCATTGCACGCCGTTATGGCGAACAATCTGAAAAAGAAAGTGATAAAAACAAAGACTTAGGCGAGGAACTCGCTGATGTCGTTTTCGTTGTACTATGCTTAGCTAATCAAACGGGTATCGATTTACAAGCAGCATTCGATAAAAAAATGGATTTGAAATCCGTTAGAGATAAAGATCGTCACAAGAACAACGATAAACTCAAATAAATTGTCAACTTAAAATTATGAATTCCAAATTCGGAGTGATAAATTGCGAATAAGAATTATAGTAGTCCGCATACATAATTCATAACTCATTATTAGCTACATGAATTTACAAATAAGCACGGTTCCGCAAGGCACAATTGATAACGCATTATTAAATATTACTGGCTCAAAGAGCGAAACCAATCGGTTGTTATTGCTTCAAGCGTTGTTTACAAATATAACTTTAGAAAATACTTCCAATTCTGATGACAGTGAGGTAATGAGTAAGGCTTTAGCAAATTCACAACTCACAATTGACAATTTACAATTAATAGACATTCATCATGCAGGCACAGCAATGCGGTTTCTTACTGCTTACTTTGCCGTTAGCGAAGGGAGTGAAGTAATTTTGACGGGTTCTCAACGAATGCAAGAACGTCCTATCAAAGTATTGGTAGAAGCTCTAGAACAATTGGGAGCTAAAATTACGTATGAAAAGGAAGTAGGTTATCCGCCGATTAGAATAATTGGCCAAAAAATTACCAGCTCCCGAGTAAGCATTCCTGCAAATGTGAGTAGTCAATATATTTCTGCGCTGTTGTTAGTGGCGCCAAAACTTCAAAACGGTATTGAAATCACTTTAGTCGGTGAGATCACTTCGGTTCCGTATATCAAGATGACTTTAGCATTATTAAATGATTTGGATATCAAAACCAGTTTCGAAGGGAATGTTATTACAGTTTATCCAAAACAAGAAGTAGCCTCAACAGTAATAACTGTCGAATCAGACTGGAGCTCGGCCTCTTATTTTTTTAGCATAGTTGCTTTATCTAAAAATAGCACGATATCGTTAAGCAGTTATAAAGAAACCAGTTTGCAAGGCGATTCGGCTTTGGTCGAAATCTACAAACAAATGGGTGTCGATACGCATTTTGAAGAAAACAAAATGACTTTAGTAAAACAGTCTGATTTTAAACCAGAAAATTTAAACTTAGACTTAAATAATACGCCTGACATCGCGCAAACCATAGTGGTGACCTGTTTAGGATTAGGAATTGGTTGTCATCTTACAGGCCTGCATACCCTAAAAATTAAAGAAACCGATAGACTGGAAGCACTACGAATAGAACTAACAAAACTAGGAGCAAATATATCGGTTACTAATGATAGCTTGACGCTTGTGGCCTCAGAAACAATCAATCACAATATTAAAATCGCTACTTATAACGATCACAGAATGGCGATGGCATTTGCGCCATTAGCTTTAAAAGTGCCAATTGTTATTGAAAACGCCGAAGTAGTTTCAAAATCATATCCTGATTTTTGGGAAGATATGAAAAAATTAGGTTTTGAAATTTTGTAACAAACCCTCAATTCATTGGGCGAAAAGATGTTTTCCTTCTCCCTCTCCTTCGGAGAGGGTTGGGGTGAGGAAAAATAAACAACAAAACACTTGACAACGCCTATCTCACAATCGTATATTTGCACACGGTTATAATTTTTTGAGGATTAACTCATAACTTATAATTCATAACTTATAACTTTTTAAGATGAAATTATCACACTTTCAATTCGATTTACCAAAAGAACTTCTTGCAGAATATCCAGCTGAAAACAGAGACGAAGCACGTCTAATGGTTATTGATCGAAAGAAACAAACTATAGAACACAAAATGTTTAAAGATGTTATCGATTATTTTGATGACGGAGATGTTTTAATTCTAAATAACACTAAGGTTTTCCCAGCGCGTTTGTACGGAAATAAAGAAAAAACAGGCGCTAGAATCGAAGTTTTTTTGTTAAGAGAACTCAACTCAGAACAAAGACTTTGGGACGTTCTAGTAGACCCAGCGCGTAAAATTAGAATAGGTAATAAACTATATTTTGGAGATGACGATTCGTTAGTCGCTGAGGTGATTGACAATACTACATCACGCGGTAGAACCTTGCGTTTTTTATATGATGGATCCTATGAAGAATTCAGAAATAAATTAACAGAACTAGGGGAAACTCCAATTCCAAAATACATTTCTAGAGATGTAACTCCAGAAGACGCAGAGCGTTACCAAACGATTTATGCAAAGGAAGAAGGTTCTGTGGCGGCGCCAACTGCAGGATTACACTTTTCTAAACACCTATTAAAAAAGTTAGAAATCAAAGGAATTAAATTTGCTGAGGTAACACTTCACGTAGGTTTAGGAACTTTCAATCCAGTTGAGGTGGAGGATTTGTCTAAACATAAAATGGATTCTGAGGAGTTAAAAATCACGCAAGAAGCCTGTGACATTGTGAACAGCGCAAAAGCCAAAAAGAAACGTATTTGTACCGTAGGAACAACATCCATGCGTGCGGTGGAGAGTTCTGTTTCATCACAAAACACTTTAAATCCTTTTGACGGATGGACTAATAAATTCGTTTTTCCTCCGCATGATTTTGCGATTCCAACATGTATGATTACTAATTTTCACACACCAAAATCTACTTTATTGATGATGGTTTCTGCATTTTGTGGTCACGATTTAATGAAAAGAGCTTACGCTGAAGCGATCGAAGAAAAGTACCAATTCTATTCTTACGGAGATGCGATGTTAATCATCTAATCCTGAAATATATCAAGTTAAAAACAGGAAAATCTCGTCAGCAATGGCGAGATTTTTTTATTATTGGCAAATAATTTTTAGGGTGTGTCCCGCAGAAAAAGCGGGTCGGGCTATCCGCTGTATCTTTATTTTCTTAAAGAAAGAAAATAAAGGATGCCGCTACTATCCCTCACACAAAGCGTATTGGATAGAAAAGTTATTTTGGGGACAATAACAATTTGTAATAAATAAAAGTAGCTTTCAATTTTTTGTATAAAAAATTTAGTACCCGCTATTTTTATCAAGTCGAGCACAATCGAGACCCCACATAGAGTCTTGACTGCGATCAACATCAAGAAATTAATTCACCTGATAAACCAATCGCACGGTAATATTAGCTGTCTTATTTTTAGATTGTGTGTTAAACGATCCACCATAAGAAAAGTCTTCAGAGGAGTTTTGACCTGTAATTTGAAAAACACCCATATCTGATTTTTTTAAACTTCCTAAATTGGCATCCGCATTTTCAGCAATACTCTTGGCTCTTGCACTCGCATCTTTCGTGGCTTCGGCAATCATTTGTATTTTTAATTCGGCTAGTTTTGTGTAATAATATTCCGGTGGACTCGAGTAAAATTCTACTCCAGAATTGATTAGTTCACTGGATTGTCTCGATATTTCCTCAATTTTATTCACTTCTTTAGACTGAATATTTACGCTTTGTGTTAAGGTAAAACCAGTAAAAATTTGTTGTCTTGTGGTGCCGTTTTCGTTAAAAGTAGTTTCAAAATCTTTATTAAAATTTACTGCTGAGAAAACCATTTCAGTTGTACTAATACCTTTTCCTAACAAGTAATTTTTAATGTTTTCTCGGTCTGCGTCAAGTGCTGCGTATGCTTCTTTCAACGTTGCACTTTTTTTAGAAAAAGAGCCGTTCCATACAATCAAATCCGAAATGAAGTCCTTTTTTCCAGAACCCGTTACGCTTATGGTGTCGTTACTCTTGTTTCGATTCTGAAAAGCATTCGAAAATAAATACGATGAAATTACTGCTGCAATAGCGATAATTATAACGTTCAAACTGTTTTTAAGCATAGCTAATAATTTTAAATTCAATCAAATATAGTTTATAACGATTAGTTTATTAATTGCGTATAGGAATTTGAAACTATTTTTTTGCATTCGAAATTTTAACTCTTTTAGGGTTTACCATTCAATTGAAAGGCGTTATCTATTGATCCTTTTTTAGTATTTTTACAAAACAAAATACAAGTTATGACATTTGAAAATACCCTTAAATTTGCACAGCAAATGGATGCAAGAGATCCATTACAAAAATACCAGCAAGAATTTCTTTTTCCTAAGGTAAATGGAAAAAGAGTAATTTATTTTACAGGTAATTCTCTTGGCTTGCAACCCAAACGAACAAAAGGGTATGTTGATGAAGTAATGAGTGATTGGGCAAATCTTGCGGTAGAAGGACATTTTTATAGCGACAAGCCTTGGTGGGATTACCACGAACGTTTTGCAAAACCGTTGAGTAAAATTGTAGGTGCTTTGCCAAGTGAAGTGACTGTAATGAATACTTTGACAGTCAATCTTCATTTATTGATGGTTTCGTTTTACCAACCCACAAAAACAAGATATAAAATCATCTGTGAGGAGAAAGCTTTTCCTTCAGATCAATATATGTTTCAAAGTCAAGTCGATTTTCATTCGCGTAACGTTGGCTTTCATCCAGATGAGGCACTTGTAGAAATCAAGCGACGCGAAGGCGAACACAACATCCGTTTAGAAGATGTGTTAGCTAAAATCAAGGAAGTTGGTAATGAGTTGGCTTTGGTTTTAATCGGCGGAGTAAATTATTACACAGGGCAAGTTTTTGATATGAAAACGATAACGGCTGCGGGTCATGAAGCGGGTGCTTATGTGGGTTGGGATTTAGCACATGCTGCTGGAAATGTAAAGTTGAACTTGCACGATTGGAATGTCGATTTTGCATCTTGGTGCAGTTATAAATATATGAATTCGGGACCTGGGAATGCTTCGGGATGTTTTATTCATGAAAAACACCACAATAATTCAGAGTTACCCAGATTTGCGGGTTGGTGGGGACATAACAAAGAACGTCGTTTCAAGATGGAACAAACTTTTGATCCCGTTCCTAGTGCAGATGGTTGGCAAATCAGTAATTTACCTATATTGTCTCTTGCGCCGTATTTGGCCTCAGTCGAAATGTTTGATGAAATTGGGATGGATGCATTGATTCAAAAAAGAAATAGTATTACGTCTTACTTAGAATTTATATTGCATGAAATTGATAATGAGGTTGAAAGTACTTTTGAAATCATTACTCCTTCAAACCAAGAGGAGAGAGCTTCACAATTATCCGTATTGCTGCATGGCGAAGGACGAAGTTTGTTTGAATACCTGATGAAAAATGGTGTAATCACGGATTGGCGTGAGCCTAACGTAATTCGTTTAGCACCAGTTCCTCTTTATTCTTCTTTTGAAGATATGTATCATTTTGGGCAAATATTAAAATCTGGAATTCTTAACAAATAGAAATTCAAATATTATAAAAAAATATTTCGATTTTATAATTGATATTGTTCCGTTTCATTGTTACTTTGTACAAATATTAATCACAAAAAATAAATAAATTATGAAAGCATTATATTTTATATTACTAGCCGCAGTTATTGTTTCTTGTCAAAATCAAGGAAAAATGGAAATTGAAAAAGCCAAATTAGCAACTGTAGATTCGATGAAAGTTGAAATGGAAAAACAAAGAGTTATTGATTCCATGCAAGTAGAGATGGCTAAAATAGAAGAAGCTAAAATTGAAACTCAAAAAGAAGTTGTAGTAGTTAGACAACCTGCAGCTACTACAACGACTACAACAACTACACAAAAGAAGGGCATGAGCAATACAGCTAAAGGCGCTTTAATTGGTGCAGGAGTTGGAGCTGCTACAGGTGCAATTATTAGTAAGAAAAAAGTTCAAGGAGCAATTATTGGTGGTGTTGCGGGTGCAGGTGTTGGTGCTGGAACAGGAGCTATAATTGATGCAAGTAAAAAGCAGTAAATTACCTTTCTTATAAAAAAGAGTGCTTACGTTCCTATTGAATGTAAGCACTCTTTTTTTATAACGTTTAGTACGAATCGATGTTAGCAATGATTTCATTTGCTTTGGTCTTAATTTTAAACAATTCTTCGGGATCAATTTTCTTTAATAAATTCAACATCATTCCCATTCGTTGATTGCCCTTGAAGTAGTCTTTTTTCTCGTCAAGAAAGTTCCAGTAAAGCGTATTAAATGGACAAGCTTTATCACCAAATTTCTCTTTTACATTGTACTCGCACTTTGTACAATTATTACTCATTTTGTTGATGTAACTTCCAGAGGAAACATACGGCTTTGTTGCAATAATTCCACCATCAGCATATTGTGACATCCCACGAGTGTTAGGCATTTCTACCCATTCAATGGCATCGATATATACTCCCAGATACCACGCGTCTACCTCGTCTGGGTGAATTTGAGTGAGCAAAGTAAAATTGCCAATGACCATAAGCCGCTGAATGTGATGTGCATATGCTTCATCTAAACTCTGATTGATGGCATGACTTATACAATTCATTTTGGTTTTACCAGTCCAGAAAAAATCAGGTAGTTTATTTTTATTTTCTAGTACATTCATCTGGGCATAATTAGGCATTTCTTTCCAGTAGATTCCCCGAATGTATTCACGCCATCCCAGTATTTGTCGCACAAATCCCTCAACTTGCGAAATCGTTATGTTGGTTTCATTAGCCTGATAAAATTCAATTACTGTGTCGATTACCTCTTTTGGCGAAAGCATTTTACTGTTCATTGCAAAGGAGAGACGGGAATGAAATAGAAACTTTTCTTCGGTATGCATCGCATCTTCGTAATCGCCAAAATGCTTTAATAAATGATGACAGAAGTAATCAAGAACTTCTAATGACTGCTCGCGAGAAGTTGGCCAACTAAATTTTTTCACATCAATATTTCCAATAGTGAGTATTCCAGCTTCTTTTATTTGACTAACCACTTCAGTTACATCAGCGTTGAAGTTTTTTTCAATGGGTATTGGAACTTCACCTTTGTATTTTTTTCGATTGTCGTGATCAAAGTTCCATTGATTTCCCACAGGAGTAGAACCATCCATCAAGACATGATGTTTTTTACGCATATTTCGATAGAAATTTTCCATCAACAATAACTTTTTACCTTCAAAAAATTGAGCAAGTTCGTGTCTTGTGGTGTAAAAATGTTCAGAATCGAATGCTTCTGATGGAATTGTCAAATTAGCACATATGGATTGTAGCTGCTCGTCGAGTCGGTATTCATCGGGAAACAAATATTCAAATTTTTCAATGTTGTATTTTTCGATACAAGAGTTGATGATTTTTGTTAAGTCGTTTGGATTCGAATTATCATTTATCTGAAAATAAACCGCTTGATGTCCTTTTGATTGCAAAGAGGTGTAAAAGTTGCGCATCGAAAGGAAAAACGCTACTATTTTCTGAATGTGGTGTTTTACATAGTCCGTTTCCTGACGCATTTCTGCCAGCACATAAATAGTATCACTATCAATTTGCTTAAACCAAGAATGTTGGGAATTCAATTGATCGCCAAGGATGAGTCGAAGTTTTTTCATAAGTTATTTTTTGAAAAATGAAGTGGTTGGAATCTCTTTTCGAGCGTATTGATAGCGATCAATCAGTTTGGGTAAGCAGTAGCCATCAAGACCATTTATAGCTACCACATTTCCTTTATCTAGTTGCAACCAACCATCTTTGTGCTCTAGTTCTTCTTCAAAATACAGTTGTTCAATAGAGGCAATAACGTGAATGGTATCGTTTTCTTTAATGTGATATTCATTTAAATATTTGCAATACAACTGTACCGGGCTGCCTTTTACGAATGGAATCTCAATATTGGTTTTGTATTCTTCTTCTAAATTTGTTTTGTCAAATTCAGAAGTACCCAATTCATAGTTGGCCGATGTGTGATGCGCATTAGATATCATATCTGCTGTGATGTGGTTAATAGTAAAATATCCAGTTTCTTTAATGTTTTTATAGGTATCTCTAGGAACGGTGGTAGGACGCATGATGAATCCAATCATGGCAGGATTACTTCCTAAATGGGTAACGCTACTAAAAATGGCCACATTGTTCTTTCCATCAAGGGATCTTGTTCCCAAAAGATTAGCAGATTTATACCCTGTACAGGAATTGATTAAATTCAACCTTTCGATTTTCTCCATTTGAGAAATAGTGTCTCTTGAAATATGTATCATATTTTTTTATTTTGGAACAAATATACTTTTTTGTTTAATTAAATCTAAAATAAACTAAACAAAATAATGGTGTTATTTCGAAAGTATTTGACTCTTAAAATTAATTGTTCAAATAACTATCAAATCCTATATATTTGTTTTTCAATTTATCCAATGATGAAAATACTTAAAAAAACAGTTCTTATTTTACTCTTAATAGTAGCTTTTGTAGTGGGAGCAGCCTTAGTATATGGTTATTATTTAAAACCAAAATATGAAGGTGAATTACAATTGAAGAACATTCAAAAAGAAACGACCGTTTACTTTGATGAGTTTGGTGTGCCGCATATTTATGCTACTAATTCAAAAGATGCTATGATGGCGCTTGGCTATGTTCACGCACAAGATCGCCTGTGGCAAATGGAATTGATGCGTCGTATTGCGCCGGGAAGATTATCGTCTATTTTTGGTTCAGTGGCTTTAAAGAATGATAAATTCTTTGCAGGATTGGGAATCGAAGAGGCTTCTGCAAAAGCAATTGCAGTTTTAGATAAAAAAAGTCAAAGCTATCAACTAACAATGGCATATTTAGATGGAATTAATCAATATTTAGAAGATGGCAAAACTCCAATCGAGTTTAGTTTGATTGGTGTAAAAAAAGAGAAGTTTACTATTGCAGATGTTTACAATATTTTTGGATATATGTCTTTTAGCTTTGCGATGGCACAAAAGACGGATCCTTTACTTACTGATATTCGTAATAAGTATGGCATGGAATATTTAAAAGATTTTGGAATTGATGGTTCATTCAATACTACTCAAATTAAAAATGCCAATGAAATACCACAAGAATATGCGGCGATATCAAAATCAGTGGCTGCAATTTTAGATCAGGCACCAGTTTCTCCTTTCATAGGAAGCAACAGTTGGGTGATTGCTCCAGAAAAAACTAAAAACGGAAAAGTTATTTTTGCAAATGATCCACATATTGGTTTCTCGCAACCAGGAACTTGGTATGAAGCGCATATTGTAACACCAGAATTTGAATTGTACGGCAGTTATTTGGCTGGAACACCTTACCCTTTGCTGGGTCATAATCGGGATTATGCTTACGGTTTAACCATGTTCGAAAATGATGATATCGATTTGTATCAGGAGGAAAATAATCCTAAGGATGCCAAAGCGTATAGAACACCAAATGGTTTTAGAGCATACGAAATACGTAAAAAAATAATTAAGGTTAAGGATTCATCAGATGTGGTTTTAAATGTAAAAATCACACGCCACGGTCCTGTTGTCAATGACTTAATTGATGGTTTAAAGAACGATAAGCCGGTTGCGTTATCTTGGATTTACACCCAGCAACCCATACAGATTCTCGATGCGGTTTATCAATTATCGCATGCAAAAAACAAAAATGATTTTCAAAAAGGAGCAGCTTTAATTGCCGCTCCGGGATTAAATGTTATGTATGGAGATGCCAAGGGAAATGTGGCTTGGTGGGCTACAGGGAAGTTATACAAACATAAAGCGGGTGTCAATCCTAATTTTATTTTGAACGGCGCTAGTGGTAAAGAGGATGTCAAAGAATTTTTGGATTTCTCTAAAAATCCGTCTGCAGTAAATCCAAAATGGAATTATGTATACTCCTCAAACAATCAACCAGAGCCAATCGATGGGTTTTCTTATCCAGGATATTATCTGCCAGAAGATAGAGCCAAACGAATTACACAATTATTAGAACCAAAATCAAATTGGGACAAAGCAGCTGTAGGAAAAATGATTTTTGACAACACTTCATCAGTAGCTCCAGAGGTAGTAAAACAATTAATTTCAAATCTTTCGCAACAACCACTATCAAATAATGAGAAAGAAGTACTTGCTGTTTTAAAAGAATGGAAAGGTTCTACTAATCTTACTGATGTAGCGCCAACTATTTACTATAAGTGGATTTACAATTATTTAAAAAACACTTTTGAAGATGAATTAGGATCAGAGCAATTCAAAATGTTCCTAGGGACACATATTATAAAGCAAATTGTAGCGAAGCAAATTGTAAATGAAAAGTCATTGTGGTGGGATAATATCAGCACTAAGAATCTAAAGGAAACTCGAAGTCAAATTGTATCGCAATCCTTCAAAGAGTCAGTTGCAGATCTTGAAAAACAATTAGGAAGCACTGTTGCAAGCTGGACTTGGAACAGAGTGCACACCGTTGAGCATCAGCATCCATTGGGTAAAGTAGCCGCTTTGAGAGGATTTTTCAATGTGGGTCCATTTGAAGTTTCGGGAGCTACAGAAGTAATCAATAATTTATTTTTTGATTTTACTGCCGATGGGAATTATATCGTTAAAGGCGGTCCGTCTACTAGACGCGTTATTGATTTTTCGGATATCGAAAACAGCTGGAGTATTTTGCCAACAGGACAATCTGGAAATCCGTTCAGTGCGCATTACAGCGATCAAGCAAAGCTCTACAATGCTGGTAAATTCAGGCGAATGTTGCTAAACAAGGACGAGATTGTTAGAACTTCAACAAAATTGCTTTTTATTCCTGGTAAAAATTGATTGTTTATAAAGAGCTTAAAAATATAAATCAGTAATTTTGCGTAACT
>JAYTBZ010000110.1:0-4285 GCA_043736705.1 Flavobacterium sp.
AAAACTAGATTCTTTATTTATTTGGACTGTTCTTGCCACTTTAATTGGAGCACGATTAGGTCACGTTTTCTTTTATGATTGGGAATATTATCGCAATCATTTATCTGAAATTATATTACCGTTTCGTTTTACTCCAAATTTTGAATTTACAGGATATCAAGGGTTGGCAAGTCATGGCGCTGCTATTTCTATTATTGTTGCCATGTATTTTTACAGCAAAAACGTTCTTAGGAGACCTCAGTTATGGATTTTAGATCGAGTTGTAATACCAGTAGCCAGTGGCGCCATTTTTGTACGATTAGGGAATTTTTTTAATTCAGAAATTATAGGCTATGAAACGCAGTCCTCTTTAGGAATAAAATTCATTAGAGATCACTTTAGTGCAATGGATGCAGTTAACGCCACACAAATAGCAAATCCTAAAGACGCGTACACTGCCATAGCCAATGACCCCAAATTTGCATCATTACTGGAGCAAGTTCCTGCTAAGCATCCCACCCAGTTATATGAAGCGTTTTGTTACATTTTTGTTTTTGCCATCTTATTTTTCTTGTATTGGAAAACTGAAAAAAGAAACTATACTGGCTATATTTTTGGTATGTTTCTGGTACTATTATTCTCTGTACGTATTGTAGTAGAATCTGTTAAGGAAAGTCAAGGAGGATTTGAAAGTGCCTTAGGATTACTTTCTACAGGTCAGTGGTTGAGTATTCCTTTTATACTCATTGGACTTTATTTTGTATTTACTGCAAAAAAAGAACAGAGTAGTTTATAAAAACTATATTATTACAAAATAACAAAGCGTTATCTGCAACTGAGTAGATAACGCTTTTATTTTGATACTAATTCTATGTTAACATACAAAATAACGTAAAAGCATTTATTAACAATAAAGCTAATAACTAATAAAATAGATCATTTTAGCAAAAACTGTGCAGCTACGCATCCATTATGATGATTATTAAATATTATAAAACTAGTAATCCTCTTTTCAAATCGTAGTTCAACACTTTTAAAGTCATGAAAGTGCAAGGCAACTTTATTAATTTAATTGAAAAATACTAAAAGTTTATGGTTTTATTCACATACAAATTGCATTATAAAAACCTTAATACTCTAGAATAGTAAATACAAGGTAAGATTCTTTAGACATTAGCAAAACAAAGAAAGAGACTAATCTATAGGGCTACTTTTGACCAAAAAAAAGAGATTCAACTTTCGTTGAATCTCTTTTTTAACCTTGTATAAAAACTACACTAAACTTCTTGATGTGCTTTTTCTACCTTGTTTTTATCTTCTTTAGAAATAGTATCAACCAAAACTGGTGTCGCAATAAACAATGAAGAGTATGTTCCTACAATGATACCTACTAACATTGCAAAGATAAATCCTCTAATAGATTCACCACCAAAAATAAACATGATTAGTAAAACCACAATCATCGTTAAAGACGTATTAATAGTTCTTGACATAGTTGTATTGATAGACTGATTTACAATATCTGAGAAAGTACCTTTAGTCTTTCCAGCTAAAAATTCACGAACTCTATCAAAAACGATTACAGTATCATTCATTGAATATCCGATTACAGTAAGAATCGCAGCAATAAAGTGCTGGTCAATTTCCATTCCGAAAGGCATAAACTTGTAACATAAAGAATAAATACCCAATACAAAAATAACATCGTGCGCCACAGCTGCAATCGCACCCAAACTATATTGCCATTTTCTATAACTGATCATCAAGTATAAAAACACAATTGCCATTGCTCCAAGAACTGCCCAGTAAGCATTTGTCTTAATATCCTCAGCAACTGTTGGTCCAACTTTTGATGCTTGTACAATACCTAATGTTTTACCTTCGTAAGCATTTACAAATTTCTCATAAGTCATATTTGCAGAATAATGCTTTTTCAAAGTTCCAAACAATAGTTTGTTTACTTCTTCATCTGCTTTTATTCCTGGCTCTTGTACTTTATATTTTGTTGTGATTTTTAACTGGTTACTGTTACCAAAAACTTTTACCTCAGCACTACCATCTAAAACTTTAGCTAATTCAGCTTTTACAGTTTCTGTTTCAATTGGTTTTTCAAAACGCACTTGAAACGTTCTTCCTCCAACAAAATCAACTCCTTGATCTAGACCATTAGTTGCTAACGAGATTACACTAATTACTACTACAATACTTGAAAACAAATACGTCCATTTTTTAACTCCTAAGAAATCAAAATGAAAGTTGTTAAACATATTCTTAGAAAAATTAGTAACGAAAGTTAGGTTGTTCTTTTTACTAATATTCCAATCAATAAAAATTCTTGCAATAAAAATAGAAGTAAATAATGAAGTAATAATACCTATTAATAATGTTGTTGCAAAACCTTTAATTGGTCCTGAACCAAAAATAAATAATACTGCACCTGTTAAAATGTGCGTAACATTCGCATCTGTAATTGATGACATCGCACCTCTCCAGCTGTAAGAAGTCTTAACGGCTTCTTCCAAAGTTTTACCAGCTCTCAATTCTTCTTTTGCTCTTTCATATATAATGATATTAGCATCAACAGCTGTTCCCATTGTTAAAACAATACCTGCAATACCAGGCAAAGTAAGAACCGCTCCTAAACTAGCTAAAATCCCGAATAAAAATAGTAAGTTAATAGCCAAAGCAATATTAGCATACCAACCTGCTTTACCGTAATAAATCATCATCCATAACGATACTAAAAGTAAACCGATAATCGCTGAATTTGTTCCATTATCAATAGCTTCTTGCCCAAGGGATGGTCCTACCACTTCTGACTGAACAATATCAGCCGTAGCTGGCAATTTACCTGCTCTTAAAACATTTGCTAAATCTTTCGTTTGTGTTACATCAAAAGCGCCAGAAATCTCAGATCTACCACCTGAAATAGGACCTGTAGAAACGCCAGGAGCAGAATAAACCACATCATCCAGAACGATCGCGATATTACTTTTTTGAGTATATGCTCTTCCAGTTAATTCTTCCCAAGCTTTTGCTCCTTGACCATTCATTTGCATAGAAACTGCTGGTTTACCCAATTGATCAAAAGTATCTTTTGCATCAGTAATAACACCACCAGCCATAGGAGGAACATTATCTCTATTTCCTTTTAAAGCATATAATTCTAATACTTCAATATCTTTTGCCTTAGCATCTTTAATCGTAGTTGGGATACCCCAAACAAATTTAGCATAACGCTGATCACCTGCTAATAAAATTCTGATATCTGCTCTTTTTAAATATCCATTTATTGTTGCCGTATCTTTTGGAGAGAAAAGTCCCAAAACTGGACCTCCACCTTGACCAACAATTTTATCGAATATAGGATTTTGACCTTTTTTTGCTACAGTAGAATCTTTGGCATCTGTAAGTAAAGCACTCAAAGAATCTTTTACTACTGGTTTAATTTGAGTAGTTTTTATTTCTGTTTTTTTCAATGACTCATTAGCAGCCATTAAGAAATTACCAATTTCCTCAATTTTATACGTTTCCCAAAATTGCAATTGAGCTGTACTTGATAATAATTTTTTAGCACGATCAACATCTTTAGCGCCCGGAAGCTCTACAAGAATTTGACCCGAGTTACCTAATTTTTGAATATTAGGTTGCGTTACACCAAATTGATCGATACGTTTTCTTAACACTCCAAAAGCACTCTCAACAGATTCTTCAACTTTTCTTTTGATTACTTTTTGAACCTCAGAATCGGTCATTTGAAAATCAACACCACCCTCACCTTGCAAACTTCTATTTGCAAAAATATCTGGAGAAGCCAATTTTACTGTTCCTTTTGAATTTGCTTCAAAAGCATCAAAAAACTTATCCAAGTAGGATTTATTACCTTGCATATCCGCAGTTGCGTCAGCCAAAGATTTGTTGAAAATTGGATTTTTAGAATTATTAGATAATCCTTTTAAAATGTCTTTCACTGATATTTGAAGTATCACATTGATACCTCCTTCTAAGTCAAGACCTTTATTGATTTGTTTGTCGCTTACCTCATTAAAAGTAAAATCAGTAAAACCAATATTGAATACTTTTTCCTTACCAATAGAATCTAAATATTTTACTTCTTTGTCAGCATTTCCATTAGCAAAAGATTTTGCATCGCTTTTTACTTTACTGGCTACAAAAGTGAACGAAAGTTGGTAAATACTTACCAATGCAAATAGAATTGCGAAAAATTTAATAAGTCCTTTATTCTGCATTATTACTAAAAATTAATTATTTTTATTTATTTATTTTTGCTTTAAACCTTATAAAA
>JAYTBZ010000111.1:0-4283 GCA_043736705.1 Flavobacterium sp.
AATTGCATATTGATTTTTAGAATACACATCCCGAACCCACGTATTGGTAATAGCGTTTTGGTTGTCAAAAAGATTAAAAATTTCTAATCCTATTGCCAATTCTTGGAAATCTTTGAACAAACCCGTATTATTATCTTTTTCTGTAGTGTTATCAATAAAAACCTTAGAAAAACCAACGTCAACGCGGCGGTAATCATTCAATCTATTTTGGTACAAATACGGATCAGCATACGATGGCGAACCTCCCGGCAATCCAGTATTGTAAACCAAGTTTAAATACAATTTTATACTAGGAATATTAGGCATGTAATCTTGAAACAACATTCCAAATTTCAGTCTTTGATCCGTCGGTCTGGAAATAAATCCTCTCTCCTTGCTATTTTCCTCTGTTTTTAAATAACCAAAACTAATCCAGGATTCAGTTCCAGGTACAAACTCTCCGTTTAGGCGCACATCTAATCCTTGTGCGTAAGCAGTTGCATCATTATTGGCTGCATAGCGTATGCGAACATTATCAATCGTATAGGTATTTACATCTGTCAAAGATTTATAATACACCTCAGATACTAATTTAAAGGGACGATTCCACATTTTGAAACTGTAGTCATTTCCCAAAACAAAATGTACTGATTGTTGCGCTTTGGTATTGGGTTGCACCATTCCAGTAGCATCTCGCAACTCCCTGTAAAATGGTGGCTGATGGTATAATCCCCCTGAAATTCTAAAAACCATATCCTTTTCCCAGTCTGGTTTAATTGCAAACTGTACTCTAGGACTCACCGTTATTTGAGATTTACCTGCTATTGTTGCGCCTATCACTTCCCAATTGTGCGCCCGAACTCCTGCATTATACCATACTTGACTCGTACCAATATTCGATTTTAAACTCCATTGCACATAACCTGAAAATCTATTGATGGAGTTAAAATTTGTAGCACGAATATTTTGATACGGAACCAGTGGTCCTGTGTAAGGCGTGTAAGGCTGATCATTTCTTGGCAAATCAATAATTGGTGGATTCAAAGAGAAACCAGCGGAATCAATTACCTCCCACTCTATTATTCGATCACGTATGGATTCTCGTGTGTATTTCATTCCCCATTCTAGTTGGTTTTCTTTCCAATCATGAAAGCCTTTTATCTCTGTGTTTACAATCAAAGCATCTAAATCATTTCTCGCATGACTCAGTTGCGATCCTATGCCTCTGGTGAAAGCTACATCGCCAAAAGTTTCAGATCCAATATTAGAATCTACTTCACCCAAACGGTATTGAGCGAAAATATCAAAATATTCTTGTTCTAAAGTATGAAAAATCGAACCAATAAATTTCAATGTGAAATTATCAGAGGCGTTAAAAGTTGTTTTTAAAGCACCAAAATAGGTGTCGTATTTATCCTTTTCTTGCCCTTCGTAAAAAACAGTCAATGCCATAGGATTGTCAATGGTTCCAAAGTTAGTCTGTCTAGTTAACGGTTGGTATTGGTATTTATTTTGAGAAATATTACCTAGAAAACTCCATTGCCATTTCGTAGAAGCTTGGTAATTTATATTGGTTTGAATGTCCGCAAATGAAGGCGTAAAATTAGTTTGTGTTTCCTGGCTATTTACCAAAAGGCTGTTGTTGCGGTATCGAACTCCAGTAACGGCTGACCATTTTTTATCTCTAGAAATGGCATCAATTGAAAGACTTCCGCCAAGAAAACTGGCCTCGAGGCTTGCGCCAAATTGAACCGGCTTTCTATACGTAATATCCAATACCGATGCTAATTTATCACCGAACTTTGCTTGAAAACCTCCTGCAGAGAAATCAACATTTTGAACTAAATCGGTGTTGGTGAAACTCAACCCTTCTTGTTGCCCCGAACGAATTAAAAACGGGCGATACACTTCAATTTCATTAACATAGACCAAATTTTCGTCATAATTTCCACCACGCACGGCATATTGTGTACTCAATTC
The DNA here is from genome assembly GCA_043736705.1 of Flavobacterium sp. Classification (GTDB taxonomy): domain Bacteria; phylum Bacteroidota; class Bacteroidia; order Flavobacteriales; family Flavobacteriaceae; genus Flavobacterium. Next base: position 1,960 of record JAYTBZ010000111.1, read on the forward strand.
GTTATTAGAGTTTACGCCCGGTAAGGTTTTTAAAATATTTTCGATTCCGGCGTTAGCTCCAGGTATTTTACGAATCATTTCTGGTTCAATTGTGGTAATTCCTTGTACCAATTTTTTGTTATTTGCGGTAACAATGACCTCACCCATTTGCTCCTCTTGGTCACTCATCACGGGATTGAACTCCTTTTGTTCATTAGAATCCAAAGAAAAAATAATTGTTATTTTCTTCAAAGAGATGTGTGTAAAAATGACCGTAATATTTTGATTTGCAGGAACGTTTAAATCATAAAAACCATTTTTATTAGTTTGAGTACCAATACTCGAATACGAAACATTTACGTTTTCAACTGGACGATTATTCTTATCTAACACAACACCTTTTATCCGTGCTGTTTGCGCCGTTGTTATTAAAGTAATGAAGAAAAAAAAGACTACTGTTATACGTTGTTTCGGACTCAAAGGGTGTGATTTAATTATTTTTGACTTCTAAAAAAGCGACTTTCAAAGGTAGTTGAATTTCCTACGTTATCGACCACGATAACTTTTAAATCATTGGCACCTTCTGCAACAATACCGTCATTAAAATAATGCGTTAGTTTTCTAGTTTTGTTGTCATATTCAAATAATATCCACTTGTTGTTTAAATAGCCATTATATGATTTTATTCCAGACAAATTATCAGATATGGATAACTGAATTATTTTTTGATCGCTAATCCATTTCCCATTTACGGGGACGGCTATGCTAATGGTTGGGGCTACCGTGTCTGAAACCAAAGCATACTGCCCTAATATTTTAACCTTAGTACTAAAAACACTGTCTTTTCTGTAAGTGGGATTGTAATTTATTTTTTTACCATCAATTCTGCCAATAAACATTTTTTCTTTTTGCGCTTCAGTCGACTTGGAGTCTTCAATAGAAATTGTAAAATTAGTATGCGCTGGAACCGTATCATCATGTAAAAAAAGGGTGTCATTTTTTACATCAAAATTAAAATTAAAATCTTCATAAAAAGTTCCCGCCGGAATAAAAACGGACATATTTTCAAGAGCAAAATTAGTATCTGTTTTTGCTCTTACGAAATATTTAGATGGGAGTGCATCCGTTGCAATTATCGTGGTTAACAAATCATAATGAATGGGAATAGATACTATTTTTTTATTTCCAAAAAAATCTGATACCTCAATGCGATATAGCGATGCGAGGTTAGGAGATACTTGTAATACTCCTTTATTTTCATCAGCTTGTACGATACTCAAATCGAAAGGTGTTTTCATAAACAATTGCTGCACCCTTTGTTGTGTTTTTTTATACCTAGAATAATCAATCAACGCATTGATGTATCGCATATCATCAAACGAATAGGTTTTAAATTCATAGCCAAAATTTGGTTTTCCATTATAAAAAGATTGTATCTTAAACACTCCATTATTATTAAAAGAAACATCATCAGTGTCATAAGCCGAAATACCAAAGCCAATAGAACCATTGGCCACAACTTTGTCTGCCAAATAAGTGCCGTCTTTTTGCAAGGAAACATTTAGCAATAAAGGTCTTTTAGAACGATTTACCGAAGTTTTTGAGTCTAAAGGATATACATAAAGACCAGAAATAATTGGTTTTTTAGTATCTTTTACAAATGCATCATATCCAAAAAGCATCGGATTAATTAAAAATTCTGTTTTCGTATCCCGAAATTCAAAATGCAAATGTGGCCCTTCTGAAGCTCCCGTATTTCCGGAAAAAGCGATAACTTCTCCTTTTTTAATCTGTAATTCATCAGGCTTAAAAAACATTTCTATTTCAAAGGACTGCTCTTTATAGTGCGTCTTTTTAATGAATTGTTCGATTGCACCGTTGGCTGATTTCAAATGTCCATAAACCGAAGTGTAACCATTTGGATGATTGATGTAGATTGTTTTCCCGTTGCCAAAAGTGGATATTTTAATTCTGGATACGTATCCATCAGCTACTGCATAAACACGCAACCCTTCTTTTTGTTGTGTTTTTAAATCAAAACCAGCATGAAAATGATTGGGTCTCAACTCTCCAAAATTTCCAGACAACTGCACCGGAATATCCAAAGGTAGCCTAAAGTAATCTTTTGGATATTCCACTTGTGCAAAAAGTGACATACCTAAAAATAAAAAAAATAAGGAAAATTTCATCATTTACATTTTTGCTAAGATAAAAAAAGTATTCAAAAGAGCGCTAAAAAAAATAGATTGTAACCCTTTGTAAAACGGCTACTTAATTAATTTAATGCAAAAAAAATAATAAAATATTGCAGAATTAAAAAGGAATACTAACTTTGTATGATTATG
>JAYTBZ010000112.1:0-4281 GCA_043736705.1 Flavobacterium sp.
GAATATCAAGGAAAAGAGATTTTAGCTAGCTACGGAGTTCGCATTCAACGCGGAATCGTTGCCAATAGCCCAGTAGAAGCGGTTGCTGCTGCAAAACAATTAACGACCGAAACAGGTACAAGTTGGTATGTTGTAAAAGCCCAAGTTCATGCCGGTGGACGTGGAAAAGGTGGTGGAGTAAAACTTGCCAAAAACTTACAACAAGTAGAAGAGATTTCAGAGCAAATCATCGGAATGCAGTTGATTACACCTCAAACTTCTGCTGAAGGTAAAAAAGTACACAAAGTTTTAATCGCAGAGGATGTTTATTATCCTGGTGAAAGTGAAACTTCTGAGTTTTATGTTTCTGTTTTATTGAATAGAGCTACAGGTAGTAATATGATTATGTACTCTACTGAAGGGGGAATGGATATTGAAGAAGTTGCAGAGCATACTCCACATTTAATTTTTACTGAGGAAATAGATCCTTCTGTAGGATTACAAGGTTTTCAAGCAAGAAGAATTGCTTTTAACCTAGGTCTTTCTGGAAATGCTTTCAAAGAAATGGTAAAATTCATCGATTCTTTATACAATGCTTATATTGGATCTGATGCTTCGATGTTTGAAATCAACCCGGTTTTAAAAACATCTGATAATAAAATTATGGCTGTAGATGCTAAAGTAAATATTGATGACAATGCTTTATACAGACAAAAGAAATATGCTGACATGCGTGACGTTCGTGAGGAAAATCCAATCGAAGTAGAAGCAAAAGAGGTAGGATTAAACTACGTTGATCTTGACGGTACAGTAGGATGTATGGTGAACGGAGCTGGATTAGCAATGGCGACTATGGATTTAATTAAGTATGCTGGTTTTGAACCTGCTAACTTCCTTGACGTAGGTGGAACTGCTGATGCAAAACGTGTTGAAACTGCTTTCCGTATTATCTTAAAAGATCAAAACGTAAAAGCAATTTTGATTAATATTTTTGGTGGAATCGTACGTTGTGACCGTGTGGCACAGGGAGTTGTAGATGCTTACAAAAATATGGGTGATGCAATTAAAGTACCAATCATTGTTCGTTTACAAGGTACTAATGCTGCCATTGCAAAAGAATTAATTGATAATTCAGGAATGCCAATTTTATCTGCTGTTGAATTTCAAGAAGCAGCAGACCAAGTAAAAGCGGCACTTTCTTAATTAATAAAATTTTATATTTCAAGAACCTGTTTGAGTAATCAAACAGGTTTTTTTAGTTCAAAGCAGTTCCTGTTACTATGGAGAACAAATCATAATATTACTCGAAAGTGCAAAGTTTTATGGTTACCAACAATTATCTTTGTTGTCTAATTGCTACAACTCATGATACTGAAGATACAAAATAACTTTATAACTAATTTACCCGCTGATCCCAATCTTGAAAATAGCCCAAGACAAGTAGAGAAAGCTTGTTTTTCTTTTACAACACCAACCAAACCAACTAATCCCTCTTTGATTCATGCTTCCACTGAAGTAGCAAATATTATTGGTCTTTCTCCAGAAGATATACTTTCAACTGATTTTTTAAATACGTTTTCAGGAACTACAATTTATCCTAATACAAAGCCTTATGCATTGATTTATGCTGGACATCAATTTGGTAATTGGGCTGGACAATTGGGTGATGGACGCGCCATTAGCTTGACCGAAGTTAAGCATGATAATCAATCCTATACCCTGCAACTAAAAGGCGCTGGACCCACACCATATTCTAGAACTGCAGATGGATTTGCGGTATTGCGCTCCTCAATCAGAGAATATTTATGTGCCGAAGCTATGCATTATTTGGGAGTTCCTACGACACGTTCGCTGTCGTTAATGCTTTCTGGCGATCCTGTGTTGCGCGATGTATTGTATAATGGAAATCCTGCTTACGAAAAAGGTGCCATCGTTTGTAGAGTAGCGCCATCGTTTATTCGTTTTGGAAGTTTTGAACTATTAGCTTCCCAAAATGACATCGTAAATCTCAAATTACTGACTGATTTTACCATCAAACACCATTTTCCACTTATTCAAAGTGAAGGAGCCAAAAAATATCTTGCGTTTTTTGCTGCAGTTGCTGAATCTACAGGAAAAATGATTATCGAATGGCAACGCGTTGGCTTTGTTCATGGTGTAATGAATACCGATAATATGTCTATTCATGGTATCACGATAGATTATGGACCTTATGGCTGGTTAGAAGATTACAATGCTGGCTGGACGCCAAATACTACCGACAGACAACATAAAAGATACCGCTTTGGCAACCAACCTGAAATTGCATTATGGAATTTATACCAGTTAGCAAATGCTTTGTATCCGCTGATTGATGATGCAAAAGCACTCGAAACTATTTTAGAAGCTTTTAGTACCAATTACGAGAAAGCGTATATGAATATGATGCAGGATAAACTCGGTCTTCATGTTAAGGTAGAAAGTGACGTGTATTTAGTAGGCACTTTAGTAGAATTATTGGAAAGAGTAGAAACAGATATGACGATTTTCTTTAGAAATCTAAGTTTTGTTACTAAAGTGGACACAACAGAAATTGCTTTCAACACTATAAAAGAAGCTTTTTATAATGAACTAGATTTAAATGACAATGGTTTAAAAGATTGGTATAAATGGCTGCAGCAATATACTAATCGAATTAAAGAAGAAACTCTTTCTGATAAGGAAAGAAAAGTGTTAATGGATCAAGTAAACCCAAAATACGTATTGCGGAATTACATGGCGCAATTGTGTATTGATGACACAGATAAAGGAGACTATTCTATGCTAAACGAGTTATTTGAAATGCTTAAAAATCCATATGATGAACAACCAAATTTTCAAAAATGGTTTGCCAAAAGACCCGATTGGGCTAGAAACAAAGTGGGATGTTCCATGTTGAGTTGTAGTTCTTAGTATTAGTTATATGATAACAGAATTGTAAATAAATTTTATTTCTCCTCAAATTTTTCTTGACCGCGTAAAATAACTTGGGTACTTTTCTCTAAATTCTCTTTCGTTTTCCCCAGGATGTTTATGATATCAAATTTGGTATCACTTTTTCTTAAATTGTAAAAGGCTTCTGAATTGGTTACTTCAACTTCTAGAATGTAGTTTCGATCTAATTTGAAAGTTTCAATATTGTTTTTTATAAATGCTCCATTTACCACATAAATGCCTTTATTACTTTTGATTTTGGTAAATTCAGATTTAATTTGTTTTAAAGTTAGAAAATCGTATTTCTTAGATTTTTTTAAACTAATAAAAAGTTGACCTTGATACAAAACATTATCTATTAAAGTGTCATTTTTAATAATATTTACAGATTCAATGTCATTAGGGTCAATATATTCGACTGTATTTTTTGAAACTACTTTTAAATCAAGAAAAATAGCAGCATCTTCTGATTTTGTTATCTGTCCGAAAAATAGTGTCGTAGTGCTTAATAGGAAGATAGTCAGAATATATTTCATAATGTACTAATTGTAATCGTTTCGTTTTCTAATGTTCAAAAAATCCTGAACTCTCATTCAGGATTTTGCTATTACATTACGTTCCAATTTCTTGAATTGCATCCGATTCATATATTTTGAAACCTGTGTCGTTTCTTTGCGCTATTTTAAACATTGCTTTTGCAACAGTTCTACCTTCAATCGCCTTATATTTTTTCAAGTTGCCTTGAAAAACAAATGAAAAGGTTTGCATGAAAAAGGCACCCACTTTTTCGCCTAATCTAAATTCTGTTCGATTTCCTAAAAGAAGGGATGGTTGCAGCACAGCAACGCTTTCGAATTGGCAATTTTTGAGAAAATCTTGAATGGCTCCTTTGGTTTTCAAATAGAAATTACTTGATTTCACATTGGCATTTAGAGCCGAAATAATCAGAAATTGTTTGACCTTGTTTTGCATTGCAAAACTGGCAAACTGTCGCGGAAATTCATAATCTACTTGTCTGAATGCGCTTTGACTTCCTGCATTTTTGATCGTTGTACCAATTGTGCAAAAGAAATCGTCCCCTACAACAAGATTTTTATAAGTTTCTGGCTGATTAAAATCAATACCGTGTTGTGTTAATTTGGGATGACGGATTCCTAAATCTCTTTTTACGAAAGTCACCACCTGAGTATACTCTGGACTCTCTAAAAGAATTTTCAATAGTTCAGAGCCTATTAAGCCAGTACTCCCAATAACTAACGCCGTTTTCACGGTTAGGATTTGCTGCCTTTACCGAAATTAAATTTCACTTTCTCTACAACTTGTATTTTAGAATTACCTTTGGGATATTGT
>JAYTBZ010000113.1:0-4275 GCA_043736705.1 Flavobacterium sp.
CTTTTTATTCCTGGTAAAAATTGATTGTTTATAAAGAGCTTAAAAATATAAATCAGTAATTTTGCGTAACTTTTGATAATAAAATAATGCAAACTCATATAAAAATAGCAGTTGTAGGTTCTGGATTAGTAGGATCTTTATTGGCTATTTATCTTCGTAAAGCGGGACATACAGTACATATTTACGACAGAAGCCCCGACATTCGAAAAATACAATTTTCAGGTCGTTCGATCAACTTGGCGATGTCAAATAGAGGATGGAAAGCCTTAGATACAGTAGGAATAGGAGATGAGATTAGGAAAATCGCCATTCCTATGGATAAAAGAGCAATTCACTTAGTCGATAAGCTTAATTTTCAAAATTACGGGCAAGAGGGCGAGACCATCGACTCTATTTCTAGAGGAATTTTGAACAGGAAGATGATTGATTTGGCGGAAGCCTCAGGTGCTGAATTCTTTTTTGAGCATAAAATATGGGATGTATCTCTGGATACTGCTACGCTTCATATTGGTGAAACTGAACGTGGAGCATGGGAAGAAAAAAAGTATGATATGGTTTTTGGTGCAGATGGTGCTTTTTCCAGAATTCGTCACCGCATGCAACGCCAAAGCATGTTTGATTATTCCCAGGAATTCTTACCCATCGGTTACAAAGAATTAAATATTCCAGCGAATACTGACGGAACGCATAAATTGGATAAAAATTCTTTTCATATTTGGCCCCGTGGCGAATACATGTTGATTGCATTGGCAAATTTAGATGGTAGTTTTACGTGTACCTTGTTTATGCCTTTTAAAGGAGAAAACTCATTTGAATCCTTGCAAACTAGAGCTTCAGTCGAAATATTTTTTGAAAAAAACTTACCAGATACTATTGATGTAATTCCTAAACTAGCCGAAGATTTTTTTAAGAATCCTACCAGTACATTAGTTACAATGAAATGCTATCCGTGGACTTATGAAGATAAAGTGGCACTTATTGGTGATGCAAGTCACGCTATAGTCCCGTTTTATGGACAAGGAATGAATTCTGGTTTTGAGGACATTTCTATTCTGAACGAGATGATTGAAAAATATGGTGACGATTGGAAAACTATTTTCTCTGAATATCAAAAATCTCGTAAGCCCAATGCTGATGCAATCGCGGAACTTTCCTATCGAAATTTTTTAGAGATGAGTTCTAAAACAGCCGATGAAAATTTTCTATTACAAAAGAAAATTGAAAAATGGTTCTCCGATAAATTTCCTGAAAAATGGATTCCATTGTACAGCAGAGTGACTTTTAGTGATCGCCCGTATACCGAAGCCTTGGCTATTGGGGATTATCAAAATGAAATTATGCAAGAGGTTTTAAAAATGGAAAATATTAAAACTGTTTGGAACACAAAAGTTGTAGAAGATAAAATTATATCACTACTTCAATAAATAAAAGGCAGTCGTTGTATTGCCATGCAATAAGTACGACTGCTATTTACTCTTCAATGAATTACTCTTCGCGGTGCACTTTATTGAAGTCAAAAGCGGGCTTGCAAATGGCAATATATTCGCAGGCTTCATCAAAAGGATTGGAGTATTGCACGCGAGTATTTCCTTCAATACGTATCGATTGTCCAGCTTCTAGTATTATAATGTCTCCTTCAATACTAAATTGCTTTTTACCTTTAATAATATAGGTATATTCCTCAAATTCGGGCGTTTGGAAGGGTTCAATCCATTTTGGAGGCGCGATCATATGCGCAATTGATATTTCTGGATTGTTGGTGGCTGCAATGCCATGATGTTCTTCTATCAATTTACCATCTGTTGTAGGTACTACGAAAGGAGCTGATTGTACAAAATATTTTTTCATTTTAATTTTTTGAGCAATGCAAATTGCTGATTTATTATTTTTTGAATATGAAGTAAACGGCCAATATCAAGAACACAAGTCCTATTGCATGATTTAATTTGAAAGTTTCATTTTTAAAAAAAAGAGTCGAACAAATTACAAAAACAAACAAGGCAATCACTTCTTGAATCACTTTTAATTCGAGCAAGGAAAATGGGCCTCCAGTACCTCGGTACCCAATTTTATTTGCAGGAACTTGAAAAAGGCATATAAAAAAAGCAATAGCCCAAGTTATCATTACAGTTGCGAATATTCCAATATTTTCTACCGATTTAAATTCCTTAAATTTTAAATGGCCATACCAAGCTAAAAATATGAAGATATTAGTAAGTATTAATAATCCTATTGAAACAATGCCTTTCATAACATTTGATTTAAAGTTATTTCTTCAAGATCTTGGCTAAAATACTAAAAGCACCTCTGATGAAACTGGCGCTGGTGACTATTTTCAGTGCCGATTTGCCTAAAGTTGTGGCGGTACTAGGTTCGTTTTTTTCTGCTTTAGTTTCTTCCTCATCTATGGTTTGCTCATTTGCGGCATCAATTTTTTTAATCAAAATCTCGTAGGCACTATCACGATCAATTAGTTCGCTGTATTTTTTAACGAGTTTCGATTTAATATTGATTTCTTGAATTTCACTTTCGGTCAAAATATCCATACGGCTCATAGGAGCACGCATCATGGTTGCTGCAAGCGGTGTTGGGATTCCTTTTTCATTTAGAGCGGTAACCAGTGCTTCTCCTATTCCAAGACTGGTTATGACTTCGTCAGTTTTATAAAATTCAGATATAGGGTAGTTATCAGCGGTTTGTTTGATCGCTTTTCGGTCATTGGCGGTAAAAGCTCTCAATGCGTGTTGGATTTTGAGGCCTAGTTGTGCCAATACTCCACTTGGAATATCCATTGGGTTTTGAGTGATAAAGTAAATTCCAATGCCTTTCGAACGTATCAATTTGACTATAGTTTCTATTTGCTCTAATAGTGCGGTACTTGCTTCATTAAAAATTAAGTGGGCTTCGTCGATAAAAATGACTAATTCGGGTTGATCTGCATCTCCTTTCTCAGGCATTTGCTGATAAATTTCAGCTAATAAGCTCAGCATAAATGTCGAAAATAATTTGGGTTTGTCTTGAATATCAGTCAGTCTCAAAATGTTGATATATCCCTTTCCATTCTCATCAATGCGCATTAAATCATCAATTTCAAATGACTTTTCTCCAAAAAATAGTTCGGCACCTTGCTGCTCTAATTCGATGATTTTCCTTAAAATAGTTCCAGTTGTCGAGGTAGAAATTTTACCATAATTCTCTTCAATTTCATCCTTCCCTTCCTCAGTGATGAAATTGATGACTTTTTTGATGTCTTTTAAATCCAATAAAGGCATTTTATTATCATCGCAATATTTAAAGATTACAGAGATAACCCCTGCTTGTGTATCATTTAAATTTAAGATTCGGGAAAACAAAACGGGGCCAAATTCTGAGACAGTAGCGCGAAGCCGAACACCATTTTGTTCGGATAAACTTAGTAATTCAACAGGAAAACTTGCAGTTTGATAGGGTATGTTTATTTTGGCATGGCGTTCCGTGATAAAGGCTTTTTCTTCACCCTCTTTTGCAATTCCGCTAAAATCCCCTTTAATATCCATCATTAATAGCGGGATCCCAAAAGAAGATAATTGTTCAGAAAGTATTTGAATGGTTTTCGTCTTTCCGGTACCTGTAGCACCAGCAATTAACCCATGACGGTTTAATGTTTTTAACGGTATTTTTACTGTTGCATTACCGAATGCTTCTCCATCTAATATTGCTCCTCCAAGAATGATGCTTTCTCCTTTAGAGCTATATCCTTCAGTGATTTGTTGTATGAAATCTTCTTTCCTGCTCATAATGAGTTTTTGTTTAATAAGTTGCAAGATATTATTTTTTTATAAAAGTCCAATTTTAGTGTTTACCGCAGTTTTCTTGCTTTTTTATTGTTAATGTCATAAAATAATAGTTTTCTTGCTAATTAGACTAATTTCGAAATATTGTGTTAAACTTTATTAAAAAATTATTTTATGTTTGATTTTTTTAGTCATTTTTTACGAATATCTGTATAAATGTGGTGCGATTCATAATAAATGTGTTTTTGAAATAAATTTAATTATAATTAAATTAAAAAAAGTTTTTTTATTTAAACTAAAAATATAAATTTGCCTTACTACAAGTTTAATATAACTAAGATAATTTATTTAAAACTATTAAAATTAAAAAAAATGGCAAACGTTAAAAAAGAAAAAAGTGCAAACGGAGGAGGAATGATTTCTGGAATCATTATTGTAGCGTGTATTTTTGTTGGATGGTTAATCTGGAATTTCATAATGGGTAATGGCGCTAACTTTGAAG
>JAYTBZ010000114.1:0-9525 GCA_043736705.1 Flavobacterium sp.
GCGATTCAATGCTGTTATCTATAAAGAGGAGAATGTATACGGCGATAGAACTATTGAAGAATACATGAAAGATAATGCTCAAAATCAACTTTTAGAGTCAGAAAGAGTCAAAGAAAAAATTCGTAATTTCGAGCAAGACATGTGGAATTATTAATTTTAATATTATAAAATTACTGTAAACTCTCACCGTATTGGTGAGAGTTTTTTGTTTAAAGTGTTTTCTTTGTAGTTAGTTTTAAAAAACATTTTTGATGATAGATTATTTAATTATTGGTTCTGGTTTAGCGGGTATTTCCTTTGCTGAGGTTGTATTGGGTAACGGCAAGTCTATTTTTGTATTAGACGATGATTCGCAAAGTTCTTCTACAATTGCTGGAGGCTTGTATAATCCTGTTATTTTAAAGCGATTTAGCGAAGTTTGGCAAGCGCAAGAGCAATTGCTACTTATGAATGATTTTTATTCTGTGCTTGAAGAAAAACTAAAAACTAAATTCGATTTTAAAAGTCCAATTTTAAGAAAATTTTTTTCGGTTGAAGAACAAAATAATTGGTTTGCTGCTTCTGATAAAAAGGCATTAGCTCCTTTTTTGTCTCTGGATTTAATCTCCAAGAAATACCTTGGAATTGATTCTCCTTACGGTTATGGTGAAGTTTTACAAACTGGATACGTGAATTCAGCTTTGCTTTTAAGTGAATACAGAGCGTATTTGAAACATAATAATTGGTTTCAAAATGAAACTTTTCAATATGATGCCATACAAATTGGTGCAGATGGCATTCGATATAAAGATTTTCAGGCCAGACACATCGTTTTTGCAGAAGGTTTTGGGATGCATTCGAATCCCTTTTTCAATCAATTGCCATTAGATGGTACAAAAGGCGAGCTTTTTATTATAAGAGCCCCTAAATTGAATCTTGATGTAATTGTAAATACGAGTGTGTTTATTTTGCCTTTAGGAAATAATTGTTTTAAGGTAGGAGCAACTTATAATTGGAAAGATAAAACAGATTTGCCTACTGAGGAGGGTAAAATCGAATTAATAGATAGAATAAAAGAAATCATCACGTGTGATTTTGAAATTGTTCAGCATTTTGCGGGTGTCCGACCTACTGTTAAAGACAGAAGACCATTGGTAGGAACCCACCAAAATTATAATTCTGTACATATTTTGAATGGCTTAGGAACTAGAGGCGTTATGCTAGGGCCTGCAATGGCTAAAGCATTATATGAGAATATTGAATATCAAGTTCCGTTAAATACTGAAATTGACATTAAAAGATTTTTGTCCAAAGAAAAACTATAGAATTATTTTGTATTTGGGTCATAGGAAACAAACATGTTGATGTAAATATTTCTGGACCAACGCAAAACAAATGGGAACAAGAGCATAAGTATTATAATTATTGTAATAAAAGCTACTTTTAGGCTGTAGCTAAAGATTATAAATGAAATAATAAAAGCCGCTATTCCAACGGCCACATTTAGGCCATAACTCACATACATTGCACCATAAAAAAATGAAGGTTCGATTTGATACTTCAAACCACAATGACTACAATTATCATGCATTTTCAATATTTTGTTTAGATGTAACGGATTTTTATCCAAATACATACTTTCATTCTGACATTTAGGACAAGTTCCTGTTAAAATGCTATATAATTTGGATCCTTTTTTTAACATTTGCAAAAAATTTAATTTTTCCTTTTTAATACCTTCACAGTAAGTTACAAAATTACGATTTCAAAAGGAATAAAATAACAATACATGCTTAATATACACAATTTATCTGTTTCGTTTGGTGGTACTTATTTATTTGAGGAAGTTACCTTTCGTTTGGGTGCTGGAGACCGCGTAGGTCTTGTTGGAAAGAATGGAGCAGGGAAATCTACCATGCTAAAAATGTTAGCTAAAGATTTTGCTCCTGATTCAGGTGTTATTTCTCAAGAGAAAGATCTTAGAATGGGATTCTTGCGCCAGGATATCGATTTTGAGCAGGGAAGAACCGTTTTGGAAGAGGCTTATGAAGCTTTTACCGAGATTAAAATTGTCGAGAAAAAGCTTGAAGAAATCAATCACTTGCTAGTTACAAGAACAGATTATGAAAGTGATGAATACAGTCAAATCATCGAAGATTTATCTGATTATACGCATCGTTTTGAATTATTAGGTGGTTATAATTATGTAGGTGATACTGAGAAAATTTTATTGGGTTTAGGTTTTAAAAGAGATGTATTTGACAATCAAACCGAGACTTTCTCTGGTGGATGGAGAATGCGTATTGAATTAGCCAAATTATTATTACAGGCAAATGATGTTTTGCTGCTCGATGAGCCAACGAATCACTTGGATATCGAAAGTATCATTTGGTTAGAAAGTTTCCTTCGTAATTATCCGGGTGTTGTGGTTATTGTTTCGCACGATAAAATGTTTTTGGACAATGTAACCAATAGAACTATCGAAATTTCCCTTGGGAAAGCGTATGATTTTAATAAACCATATTCTCAATATTTAGAATTGCGTCATGAAATTCGGGAGAAACAGTTGGCAACACAAAAAAATCAAGCCAAAAAAATTGAAGAAACAGAGAAGTTAATTGAGAAATTTCGTGCCAAAGCTTCCAAAGCGTCAATGGCGCAGTCTTTAATTAAAAAATTAGATAAAGTAGAACGTATTGAAGTAGATGAAGATGACAATTCGGTGATGAATATTACTTTTCCAGTATCTAAGGAGCCAGGAAGAGTGGTAATTGAAGCCGAAAACGTAACTAAAAGCTACGGCGATAAGACGATTTTAAAAGATATCAATTTGTTAGTAGAACGTGGAAGTAAAATTGCTTTCGTTGGACAAAACGGACAAGGAAAATCGACTTTCATCAAAGCAATCGTAGATGAATTTGAATACAAAGGAAATATCAAGTTAGGCCACAATGTTCAATTAGGATATTTTGCCCAAAATCAAGCAGAATATCTGGATGGCGAAATCACTTTGTTGCAAACCATGGAGGATGCAGCAGCTGACACGAATCGAATGAAAGTACGCGATATGCTTGGTTCATTCCTATTTCGTGGTGACGATGTAGAAAAAAAGGTAAAAGTCCTTTCTGGAGGAGAAAGAAACCGCCTGGCGTTGTGTAAATTATTGTTGCAACCCATTAATGTTTTATTGATGGATGAGCCTACCAACCACTTGGATATCAAATCTAAGAATGTGTTGAAAGCAGCTCTGCAAAAATTTGGGGGAACTTTATTGCTTGTTTCTCACGATAGAGATTTCTTGCAAGGAATGTCAAATTTGGTGTATGAGTTCAAAGACCAAAAAATAAAAGAATATCTAGGCGATATTAACTATTTCTTAGAACAACGCAATATGGAAAATATGCGAGAAGTCGAGAAAAAAGACGCCGAAAAAGCTGCAGTGCCTAAAGAGAGCAATAAAGCTTCTTACGGAGATCAGAAAAAAGGAAAAGCATTGCAAAATAAATTAAGCAAAGTAGAAAGTCAAATCAAGCAATTAGAAAAAGACATTCAGCAAGACGATAAAATGCTGGCCTCTAATTATGACAAACACATCGAAGATGCTAAATTTTTCACAGCATACAACAAGAAAAAAACGGAGCTGGATAAGCTATTATTAGATTGGGAGGTAGTTCAAGAAGAAATTGATAATTTGTAGCCAATCCAGCTTTATGCTGCAATCTTTCCAGAAAAAAAACTTTTTTTGCAAGACTTTGCAAGAGCTTCCGTTGGTCGCTTTACAAAATCAACAAAAAATAGTTTTTTTCTGGAAAGGATTTTCACTTCAATCCGGGCTAAAAAATACTGAAATGCAGTTCGTTTTATTTAATCAATCCCATTTTTTGGGAATGCGCTATGGCTTCACTACTGTTTTTAAAATAACAAACTGCAACGTTTAAACTTTCTAAATTTTTCAAAACAGCAATAACTTTATCTTTTTTATCACCCCCAGCTTGTCGGATGTAAACTGCTTTTACCGTAACTGGAAAAATTTTGCAAATGGCTTCGTATAGATAGGGATCGTGTTGCGAATCATCTCCTAGGAGTACATATTCAAGGTTAGGATAAAATTCTAAAATGTGTTTTATTTTATCAAATTTGTGATTGTGGTTGCCTCTGCCCGTCAAGAAAAAATCAGTGAGACTAGTTTTGATATCTTTTAGTAGCAAAACCGCCTTAGGAAGTTTATGCAAATCAGTAAAATTTGTAATGAAACTGTACAAGTTCCATTCGCTGCTAGAGACATAGAAAAAAGCATTAAATTCTTCTTTGTTTTCCCTTCCTGCAGTGCTCAAAGCTTGATAATGGGGCACTACGTCATCGTATATTTTTCTCTTATTTACGTTTTTAAATAATAAAACATATAATTTTTTTAGAGGACTCTTAGTATGTGAAACTAAAAAAGTATCATCAATATCAGATATGATTCCTAAATTTCCTTTGTGTGGCCTGATGTAACTGTTTTTGTTGGTTATTTGCTCATTTTTATAAGTGATGCTTACTTCATAGTCAATCCATCCATATTGTGTATTGTTGTTTAATGGGACACAGAATTTAAAATAGCCATCATCCAAAGTTTTAGTATGAATTTTTGTATTGTTGTGATCCAAGTATACATCTGCATTAGCTTGTGTTTTTATTTGGAACATTTTTATCACTGAAGTAGCATTCTTGAGATTCTTTTTCTGAAAATTATATTCTTCAATTGTAGTGGGTTTAAATACGTGTCCCATCACAATTAATTCCTGTTCATTGGCATAACCGCGATATAATTTTAAAATTGGTTTCATTTATTATAGTACTTTTGAATAGTTATGAAAGTAATTATTTAAAACTAATAAAAGAAGTAAAATTTGAAAAAGAATGTCATGTTGGTGGTCAATCCAATTTCTGGGGATGTCGATAAGTCGGATTTAATTGAACAGGTAACAAACTTTGCAGCTAAAGTAAATTTAAATCTCATTATTTTTAATACTTCAGGAGCTTCAGATTTAGAAAATATACAAGTTCTCTATGAAACATACCAACCAGAAAGAATTATTGTGGCTGGTGGCGATGGAACTATAAAAATGGTTGCTGAGGCTGTAGAAAGTTACGATGTAATCATTGGTATTTTACCAGCAGGTTCTGCTAATGGTTTAGCTGTAGACTTAAATTTACCAAATACAATAGAAGAAAATCTAGAAATTGCTTTTCATAATGATTATATGGAAATTGACATGATTGCAATCAACGGAAAAAAGAGCATTCATTTAAGCGATATTGGGGTCAATGCAGAAATGATTAAAAACTATGAAAATAGTAGTATTCGGGGTAAACTGGGTTATGCAATACAAACATTTACTACTTTAATAGATTTAGACGATCCTTTTACTGTAACAATAACAGGCAATTTTAAAACTATCGAATGTACTGCCAGAATGATTGTCATTGCAAATTCCCAAAAGTATGGCACTGGTGTTACAATAAATCCAAATGGCGCTATGGATGACGGAAAGTTTGAACTAGTTATATTGAAAAATTTAGATTTGGTTGTACTTGGAAAAATTATTTCGGGAAATATGCCATTAGATTCGGTAGATGTCGAGATAATTTCTACGGATAGAGCAATGGTTACCACAAATGTCCCTGTGAGTTTTCAAATCGATGGAGAATATTGCGGCAGTGAAACCAATTTAAATATTGAGATTTTACCCAAACAATTAAAGGTAGCTATTTCAAATTCAAACAGTAGTATTATTTAAATGGATTACGTTCTTGCCATTGTGTTTCAGGCTCTAAATAACGAAATATTTTTGGCATAAAGACATTAACTACTGGATTCGCATGTGCTATGAGCCCATACATTTGAACTGGTTTGGCACCAACAGAACTTTTAATTTCCAATGCTGTACGAGCAAATACAATTTCTTTATATCCTTTATTGATTGAGTATGCAATCATGTCATAAAGCATGTTTAAATACAACATTTTTTCGCGTTGAATACTATCATCATAACCCAGAAAATAAGTGTCCATGATGGAGCCATTTTTTATTAAAGTATTGAAGCCAATTAATTTTCCATCAACAAAGTAACCGTAAAAAAGAAATTTGTCTTTAAAAATTTCTTTAAAAGTTCTAAAGTGGTTTTTAGGCAAGAAAAAAGTATTAAAAGGAGCATTTTTAGCAACATGAAGGTATAAATCATAAATTGTATCCTCTAAAGCTATGATGTCTTGCAAATGCAATTTTCTTTTCTCAATATCTGCAGCTTTTTTTCGAGCTCTTTTGTACTGATCTCTGTATTTTTTTGAAAGGGAATCGATATAATCTTGCTCTGATTTCCAATTTTCATTAATTTCAAAAACCATATTAGGTTGTGTCGAAAACTGATATTCATTTTTAAATTCTGGGATATTAAAATTTTTGATTTCTTCTTTACAAAAATCTTTATAAGTAGTGATATGTATTTTTTTTCCTTTGGTTTGAAAATTTTTTTTCAATGCTTTCGTTGCAGTGACCAAAGTTTGCATGACTTCTCTTTTATCGACAGATTCAGCTAGTACAAAAGAATTTTGACCGGTTAACATATTATTACCAATGACTAGAACATGAGAACCAAATTTTTTAAAAACTAAATTCCGAATAGTAGTTTTAATGCATTGGTCACGATTGCCAAAAGATTGCATTTTATTTAAATCTAAAAATTGCGATACCGCGACACCAATTAAAGCTTCATTTTTGAACAATCCTATAAAATGGCAGATCATATTCTCTGGTGCAGACTTTTCTAGAATCTCTAAATATTTTTTGGATAAAAAAAGGTTAGAAACTGTTAAGTCATCCCAATTTGACGGAAGTTGTGCAGTGGAATTATAAATTTTAAAAGAATAATCAGTGTTCAAATCGAAGAATAGTTTTTTTCAAAATTAGTTAATAAAGTTAAAGTATTCGGCAATATTTTAAAATTAACTAACTTTAAACCAATTCAAAAAACAAATTATGAAAACCTATTCAGAAGAGACGATTCAATCCGAGTTAAAAGAACTAAAAGGTTGGGAATTTACAGCAAATAGAATTGAGAAAAAATTTGTTTTTTCAGATTTTACACAAGCATTGGGTTTTATTGTACAAGTAGGAGTCATGGCAGAAAAAAGAAACCATCATCCAGAATTATTTAATGTTTACAATAAAGTATCTATTACGTTGACAACGCATGATGCAAAAGGAGTTACCGATAAGGATTTAGATTTAGCTAAAGCTATCCAAAAAATTCAATAACAAAAGTTCGTCTTGCTAGTGATCAAGACGAACTTTTTTATTTAAATTATTTATTGCCAAGCGCAAATTATTCCACCCATAATTGTAAAACATACGATCCAAAAACCACCTGTTACCAGCGTGTATTTAAAGCTTCTGTTTTCGAATAAGGCATTAGTTCCAATTATCGGAAGTGCTAAAAATAACCCAGTCAAAAAACCATGCAAGGCGCCATGCTTGAAAGTCCTAAATTCTGTACCATAATCGGTCATAAAAGCTACATACGAAGGCTTTGCAACGCTTGGATCGCCACCAATCATACCTAATGCTCCAAATTGATGTATAGTAAGCATTTGCAGTACTAAACTGATGAAAAAAGCATAGAGTAATGATGCTCCAAATACAACGAGCATATTTCGTCCTAGCATTTTTTCATTGGTCATACCAGATTCGTTCATCCAAATGGTGCCAAAAACTTTTGGATTGTACCATACAAAACCGACTAAAAGAGTAGAAAAAGCTGCCGTTAAAAGTGCTAAAAAATTGATTTCCATAGAATTGGTGTTAAAGGTTAGTAAGTCAAATTTACAAATTAATATTTTATATGCTAAAATACTTATTCGTAAGATATAATTTATAAAAAATACAAAAACAACGTATTTCATCGATTTAATTTGCTGATTAGCCCTAAAGTCTGTATTTTTAAATGTATTTAATAATTAAATCAAGTGTGATGAAAAATATAGCTACTCTATTTTTAACTTTATTGTTTTCATTCTCAATGTTTGCTGTAGTTTCACAAAATGAAAAAGATGCACTTGTAAAGTTGTATCATGCTACTAACGGAGGTCAGTGGAAAGTAAAGTGGGATTTAGCAGCGCCAGTAGCAACTTGGTATGGTGTTACCCTTCAAGACGACCAAGTAATTGCAGTTGTATTGCAAAATAACAATTTAATTGGTGAACTTCCTCAAGAAATATTAAATCTTGTTCACTTACAAGAATTGGATTTACACAAAAATCAACTGACTGGTGCAATTCCTTCATTCATCGGTAAATTAAAAGAAATGAAAGTTTTGAATCTTTCATTCAATAAATTAACAGGAACAATTCCGTCATCAATTTGTGACATGAGTAAATTGAAAGATTTACAATTGTACATGAATGCAATTACAGGTGAATTGCCAGAACAAATAGGTGCTTTGAAGCATTTAGAAACACTTTCATTATTTAATAATGAGTTAGTAGGGCAAATTCCAGTTTCTCTATATGATATTAAAACATTAAAAACTTTACTCTTAAATAGTAATAAACTTTCTGGAGTATTGAGCAATGAGGTAGCGAACATGACTTCCCTCGAAAACCTTAGTTTATTTGATAATAAAATGAATGGTCAAGTACCACTAGAACTTGAAAAATTAGATAACTTGAGAGAAATGAATATATCATATAATATGTTTAACGGTTTAATATCTAGAAATTTAGCGATTTTAGACACCTTAAACATGACGATGTTAAATGATAAGGGGGTAGCGGTTTTATTAAAAGTCAGTACTAATAAAAATACAGCGATTGCTTCAGATGATTAGTTTAGTTGATTCAAAGAGTTTGTTATGTTCTTTAATTTTGCATATTTAATTGTTTTATAAATTAGTTTTTCTAAACCTGTGACGTTAGCTTCACAGGTTTTTTAATTTTGAGCAACCGGTGTTTAATAGGTTATTTATTTTAGACCAACTAAAAGTGAAATCAGTAATTGTGTATTAATACCGTTTAATGGTTTTGGAGTCTAAAAAAATTAGTAAAAGAGGTTTGTATTGAACAAAAACAAGACAATATTTCAACCTAATGCGAATCTTGTGATAGTCTGCCGCAGCAGCAAATAAAAGTCTAACAAGTCCAATTTTTAAAGTATTTTCTTAATGGAATCTAGGTGATTAATTGAATTTAAATTTTTTATAGATTCTTAGTTTCTTTTCAGAGACATAGAATTCAATATAATTCTAAATTTCAACCTGTATTCTTTTCTTCAAAGAATATTTTGGAATTTGAATGTTTCAATTTAATTATAATTTAAGTCAATATTATTTTATATGACTTCTTCTGAATACTTAAGATAAACCACAAATTCATCCATAATAGAAAGTTTTTATAAGCAAAAAAGCCTCACATTTCTGTGAAGCTTTTCTAGTAGCGGGAACAGGACTCGAACCTGTGACCTTCGGGTTATGAGCCCGACGAGCTGCCTACTGCTCTATCCCGCGATGT
>JAYTBZ010000115.1:0-1918 GCA_043736705.1 Flavobacterium sp.
TAAGTACGAGGATGAAAACGTTTTAAAAGACTTTTCGCTTCAAGTCAAAAAAGGTCAAACAGTAGCGCTAGTGGGACAATCCGGTAGTGGAAAAAGTACAATAGCCAACTTACTAACGCGTTTTTATGATGTACAAGAAGGAACGATTACCATAGATGGGATAAACATTAAAGACCTCCATCTAGAGTCACTTCGCGGATTAATGGGCTTGGTAACACAAGACAGTATCTTGTTTAACGACACCATAAAAGCGAATATTTCATTAGGGAAACCAGATGCAACAGATGAGGAAATTATTGAAGCCCTAAAAATTGCAAATGCATTTGAATTTGTAAAAGATTTACCAAAAGGCATTTATACCAACATTGGCGACAGCGGAAACAAATTATCCGGCGGACAAAAACAGCGTTTATCTATAGCTAGAGCCGTTTTGAAAAATCCACCAATTATGATTCTGGATGAAGCTACTTCAGCATTGGATACCGAAAGTGAAAAATTCGTTCAAGTAGCATTGGAGAACATGATGCAAAATAGAACGTCTATAGTTATTGCTCATAGATTGTCTACCATTCAAAAAGCTGATGTCATTGTGGTGATGCAAAAAGGAAAAATCGTTGAGCAAGGCAATCACGAAGAGCTTATTGCGCTTCAAGGTGTTTACAACAAACTGGTAAGCTTACAATCGCTTGAATAGTTAAATTGTACAACTGAGAACAGAACTAAGACAGTTCAGTATAAAATTTTTAAAGGTTATGTAAGATAGAGATATATTTACGTAACCTTTATTATTTAATACCAAGTATAATGCTTTTCAAAACTATTTTAACCTTTCACATCCTTTCTGGTTTTATCAGTTTAATTATAGGCACAATTGTTTTAATTCGAAAGAAAGGAGATGTTATTCATAAAAAACTTGGCAAAGTATTTACTTTTGCAATGGTTTCAACCGGATTATGTTCTTTCTACCTTTCGTATAAGCATCCTAACTTATTCCTTTTTATAGTAGGCATATTTACAATTTATCTATCTATTTCAGGCTATAGAATGATTCATTTGAATAAAGCTTATCTAGGTCAAAAACCTCAAATAGGCGATGCTTTTTTGACTATTTTAATGCTTATATCCAGCATCATCTTTTTTTATATTGGATGTAAACACGTACTGGCAAAACAAATTTTTGGGGTAATTTACTTTCTTTTTGGAAGTGTTAGCATGCTATTATGTTATGTTGATAACAAAGCGTATTCAGGAAAAGTAACCGATAAATTATACGGACTAAAAAATCACATTGGCCGCATGACAGGCGCATATATTTCAGCCTTTACCGCATTTATTGTTGTGAACAATACTTTTTTGCCAAATGTATTAGCGTGGAGTTTACCCGGAATTATTGGCGGTATATTCATTGGCAGAACACTACGGAAATTGAAAACTCAAAAAACAAATCAATAAAAGAAAACACTTTACTGGTACTATTACTTTTACTTTCATTTTTAAGTAAAACAAAATAATTATAGTCGACAAGAACAACAATGTTGAAAGATCAACGATTACTTTAGAAACAGTAGAAGAAATTAAATCTATAAATGATTTAACCGCAACTGGTTTTTAAGATGAATGTAGCTTTTTATTGTGTAGAATTGAAAATCTTAAAAAAAAGAACTATGAAATAGAAAAGCTGGGTGGACAAAATCATTATAAAAAACAAGTCCTTAAATCATAATTCTAAAAATAAATTGGTGAACTTTACATGACTCATTTACTTGCTTCCTGTCTCGACAATTTTATAAATAATTTAAATGTACATCAATAACCAAAACATCAAACTTCCTACTGATCCCAACACCGTAGTTTGGAAATACCTTGATTTGTCTAAGTTTTTAGATTTATTGCTGTCGCAAAAACTATTCATGTCACG
>JAYTBZ010000116.1:0-9456 GCA_043736705.1 Flavobacterium sp.
GCTAAATTATTTGCAGCATCTAAAATCCAAAGTAAACTTGCAGCCATAAAAATAGAATTAGAAAAAGGCATGACAAGCAATGCAAAACTTGAAATTAAAGCTCCAACTAGGAAAAAGGGTTTTCTACGTCCAAATTTTGGCGACCAAGTTCCATCGCTAATCGCCCCTACAATAGGCTGAATTATTAAACCAGTTATAGGTCCAGCGAGCCATAACATTGGCAAACTGCCTTCATCGGCTCCCAAGTATTTATAAATAGCACTCATGTTGCTTTGTTGTAACCCAAAGCTGAACTGAATTCCAAAAAATCCAAAATTCATATTCCAAATTTGCCAAAAATTGAGTTTTACTTTTTCAAACATACTCCAGTACTGTTTTTTAATTTTAAAAAAACAATTCCTATATTTAAAAACACAGGAATTGTCTAACAATTAACTAATTATGAAACATTTTATTAAAATCTATAAGACAATGCCATAGAAATTGATCTTCCAGTCAGTGATCTTGCTCTTACGTAGTTTACCGTATTCTCCGTTATACTTCCTTCTTCTGACTCCGTAATTGCTAATGTATTGAATATGTTATTACCTGAAATATTTACTGACAAACCTTTTGTCAAACCAGCTTCAACAAAACCATTAACAACTACAAAACCATTCATTACCAGTTGATTTGAATCTTGAGCAAAAGCTTTAGTTTGTCCAATAAAACTCAATCCTACTGTGTTTTTATTATCCATAAATTTAAACGTTGGCATTACACCATACATCAATTTAGGTTGTCTTCTAGGCTCATTTCCTTCATCTGTTCCTGATGTGATTTCAGCTTTAGTGTAGGTCATAGATGCTCTCACGTTTATGTCGTCTGTTACATTATATAGTGACTCTAATTCTAACCCTAATGACTTGTAATTATTTTGTCGAATTGTATTTGATCCCGCTTCATAACCTGCTTGTTCATCTGTTTTTGAACTGAAGACAGTTGCATAAAGATATCCTTTGTCAAATTTTTGTTTGTATCCAATTTCTTTTTGCGTTAGAAAGTCTAAAGCGTTGATTTTATCTCCGTCTAAATAATCTAATCCATTAAATAAAATTCTATCAGCTTTTGCAGAGGCACCTCTACTAACTCTTGCAAATAAAGATTGTTTAGTATTTAATAAATAATTTCCTCCTAACGTATATGAAAAATAATCATAGTTGTAATTTACAGGAGTTGCATTTGCATTATCAATGGCATATACATTGTTCTCTGGTACAGATAATACTCCATCATTATTAATATCAAATTTTGTTGCTGTTCCACCAGCAAAAGAACCTGTAGCTTTTCCATTATCATATCGTAATCCACCTTCAAAAGAAAGGTTTTCAGAAACATCAAAAGAAACATTTACGTAAGGAGCAGAAACATTATATTGCGTATCGTAATTCCTAGCTAGATTACCCCAAAATGGAGTTCCATAAGCATAAAGCCCATTTTCTGATAATAGATTTCCATTCACATCTTTTACATTTATCAAGCGAGGATTAGTATCCGATACTTCTTGCAGATAAGAATTCCACAGCCACGACATTGAAACATTTTGCATCGATTTGAAAAAACCAAAAGTGATACCTACGTTATCTATTTTTTTTGTCAATCTCAAATCATTCATAAAATTACTCATGTCATTCAATTGTGTATCAAACATATGAACTCTAGCTACTAAACCGTTAGGTGTATTAAAAGCTGTCCCATCATTTGCATAACTTAGCGTTGAACCCGCACCAAAAGAATTTGCAATAGCAGTAGCTGTTCCTAATTCAGCCGGAAAAGGCGATATAAAACCACCACTGTTTGCTGAGTAACGTAAATTATCTGAAACTTTCCAGTTATTATCGAAATCAAAAGTAGCATTTGCACCAATCGACTTAGAAATAGGGTGCATTCCGTTAGCAACTTTTTCTCTTCTTATATTCCCTTCGGTCCCAAGTCCTAAATTGTGATTTAAGTAAATCGATTGTAAAGCTCCTTTGGTTGCATCATAGCCATCAACACTCGTCCAAGTTGGATTAGAGTTCGTGCCAGAAACTTGAACAGGCATTGGCATATATGCTACCGCTCTATCATTCAATAATTTAGCATAAACTGTTATGGATCCTTTTTCAAATTCCTTTGTAATATTAAATTTCACTTGACCACCATTATTGCTATTAAATCCTGTCTTTCTTACACCCTCACCAGATCTGTAAAAACCACCTACATGAAAATACAATCCATCACCTATTTTAGTTCCATAGTCTACATCTGTTCTAAAATTTTCGTAATCTAGTCCAAAAGTAGTACTTAAAGTTCCACCTTCTGTTTTTCCAGTTTTGCTGATAAAATTAATAATTCCTCCAGGAGAATTAGAGGATAATGTTGAGGCAGATCCACCTCGAATAGCTTCAATTCTTGCTACGTTACCATCAAATCTTGTAAAGATGTCTGCTGTTGCAAAAGCAATATCTCCAAACAGTAATACGGGAAGTCCATCTTCTTGAATTTGTAGATATTTAGAACCTCCAGATGAAATAGGTACACCACGTACCGAAATATTGGAATTACCCTCTCCTCCTGATGATTCCGAACGAATCCCTGGTATGGTTCTAAAAATCTCTGCTGTAGATCTTGGTGCAGATTGTTCAATTTCCTTTGTATTCATTGATGTAATTGAAACGCTCGATTTAATTTTCGTTCTTGGATTAATAACACCAGTAATGATAACATCATCAAGTACATTAGCCTCTTCAATCAATGTAATATTCTGAACTGTACTTCCAGTAATATTAATTTTAAACCCAACATTTTGGTAACCTATGTAGTAAGCGTTTAAATAGAAAGTGCCATTTTGAAGATTGGAAAAATTGTACTTCCCATCAATATCAGTAACGGATGACTTTGACAAATCTTTAATTGAAATATTGACACCAGGTATTGGCGCTCCATTAACATCCAATACTAGTCCTGACAACGTAGCATTTTGTGCGAATGAAAGATTAAACAGCAGCAAAGCAAAAATAATACCTACCTGCTTGATAAATAAATTAGATTTTCTCATAACTTTGAAATAATTTAGTTAATAAATTTTAGTTAGTTTTAGTGTCAAATATATAATCATACAGCAATTAAATAATAGATTTCGCAATCGAAAACGTTTTCGAAATACCGAAAACGTTTTCGATTTGAAATAAAAAAATATTTCATCATATTTGTCTAATGAAAGAAACTACTCTTAAAGAAATTGCAGAAAAATTAGGGATTTCTATCACCACCGTTTCCAAGGCATTAAAAGATTATCCCGATGTAAGTTTAAAGACAAAAGAGGCTGTTAATTCATTGGCAAAAAAACTAAACTACAGCCCAAATTCGTTTGCTGTTAATTTACGAACTAAAGAATCAAAAACAATAGGTCTCATTATTCCTGAAATTGTTCATCATTTTTTTTCAAATGTGATCAATGGCATTGTTGGAGAGGCTGAAAAAAATGGTTATTTGGTGATCATTCTTCAATCTAACGAATCATTAGAACTCGAGAAAAAACAAGTTGCATTACTAATTAATAAAAGAGTAGATGGAATACTTATTTCTCTCTCCAATGAATCTAACGATGACAACCACCTCAAAGAAATTATAGAACGTAAAATTCCATTTGTACAATTTGATAAGATTTCAAGATTAATTCCTAGTTCAAAAGTTATCATAAACGATCAAGTTGCTGCTATGAATGCAGTACAGCATTTAATAGACAACGGATATCGAAAAATTGCGCATATTAGAGGCCCATCAAACCCACAGAATGCCATAGACCGATTCATAGGTTATAAGAAAGCGTTAGAAATAAATAATATTCCTTTTGATGCTTCGCTAGTGTATACTTGTGAAAAAG
Organism: Flavobacterium sp.; assembly: GCA_043736705.1. Classification (GTDB taxonomy): domain Bacteria; phylum Bacteroidota; class Bacteroidia; order Flavobacteriales; family Flavobacteriaceae; genus Flavobacterium. The sequence goes on from JAYTBZ010000116.1 coordinate 3,908, forward strand.
TAACCTTTGAAGAGGGAATAGATTTTGCAAAACAAATAATGGCTGACCATCCTGATGTTGAAGGAATATTTGCCATTACAGATCTTGTTGCTGTAGGAGTACTTTCCTATTTTAATGATACAGGGATTAAAATTCCGGAACAAGTAGCCGTAATAGGCTTTAGTAATTGGTTTATGTCTCAAGTATTAACCCCTAAACTTAGTACAGTTGACCAACCTAGTCATGAAATGGGAGTGACTTCTTTTAAATTATTATTAGAAGAAATGAATTCTCACAAAAAAGAAATTCCTTTTACACCTAGAACTATAGAACTCGAAACAAAAGTGATAGCAAGAGAATCTACTTTCAAAAAAAAATAGCTTCTATTGTAAAAAATCAATGTTTCGTTTGATTCCTTGAAACTTGGCTCTTTTGAGAGGAGAATTTTTAAATACTACTTTAAAAGTCTCTTCAGTAATTTCTCTCCAATCTTTTTTGGACATCGACAGTAATGCCGGATTTGGATCAAAAAGTGGTTCATTATGCGGCTTTGAGAACTTATTCCACGGACATACATCTTGACAAACATCACAACCAAAGGCCCAATCCCCAAATTTACCTTTCATTTCCTGTGGGATATTTTCTTTTAGTTCTATAGTAAAATAAGAAATGCATTTACTACCGTCAACAATATAAGGCGCGACAATTGCTTCCGTTGGACAAGCATCGATACAAGCGGTACATGTGCCACAATGGTCGGTTGTAGGATTATCGTATTCCAAATCTAGATCAATAATAAGTTCCGCGATAAAATAGAAGGAACCTGCTTTTTGGGTCAATAAGTTACTATTTTTCCCAATCCATCCTAAACCACTTTTTGCAGCCCAAGCTTTATCGAGCACAGGAGCAGAATCAACAAAAGCTCGTCCTGAAACTTCCCCGATATTAGACTGAATAGAAAACAAAAATTCTTTCAACTTTTCCTTAATCACAAAATGGTAATCTTCACCGTAAGCATATTTTGAGATTTTATATACATCCGAATTTTGAAGTTGTTCCGGGTAGTAATTCAGAAGAAGCGAGACGACACTTTTGGCATCATCAACTAATAAAGTTGGATTTAAACGTTTATCAAAATGGTTTTCCATGTAGGCCATTTTACCATTTCTATTATTTTTTAACCAATTTTCTAATCGAGGTGCTTCTTTTTCTAAGAATCCTGCTTGGGATATACCACAAGATAAAAATCCGAGGCGTTTCGCTTCAGATTTGATAAATTGCGTGTATGATGATTTATGACTAATGATAATAGGTATAGTGGTTAGTAAACGAAATCTCATAGCCCCGATAGCAGTAAAAATCCTTTCTTCTCGTTTCTTTTACGAGAGGAAAGATTGGAACGAATAACGGGAAATAGCTCTAGAAAATATTAGAATAAACCTCCTTGAATGTTTGTATTTAGTTTTCCTAAATGTTTGTATGCTTTATCAGTAACTTCCCTACCACGAGGCGTTCGCATAATGAATCCTTCTTGAATTAAAAACGGTTCATATACTTCTTCAATAGTTTCACTACTTTCTGATACGGCTGTAGCCAATGTAGTCAATCCTACTGGGCCACCCTTAAATTTTTCAATAATTGTAGTCAAAATTTTATTATCCATTTCATCTAAGCCATGAGCATCAACATTTAGCGCTTTTAATGCGTAGCGTGCAATTTCAATATCAATGGTGCCATTACCTTTGATCTGAGCAAAATCACGTACACGTCGCAACAATGCATTCGCTATACGTGGTGTTCCTCTACTTCTACCAGCTATCTCTATCGCTGCTTCGATTGATATAGGCATTTTAAATATAGCAGCACTTCGTTCAACGATAGTAGTTAAAAGTTCTGTTGTGTAGTATTGCAACCTCGAAGAAATACCAAAACGAGCCCGCATCGGTGCTGTTAATAAACCCGAACGGGTTGTAGCTCCAATTAAGGTAAAGGGGTTTAAATTGATTTGAACTGTTCTTGCGTTTGGTCCAGACTCAATCATAATATCAATCTTGAAATCCTCCATTGCAGAATATAAATATTCTTCTACAATAGGGCTCAAGCGATGGATCTCATCTATAAATAATACATCACGCTCTTCCAGATTAGTCAATAAACCAGCTAAATCCCCTGGCTTATCCAATACAGGACCTGAAGTGATTTTTATACCAACTTGCAATTCATTAGCAAGAATATTAGCTAATGTAGTTTTACCTAAACCCGGAGGACCATGAAAAAGTGTATGGTCGAGTGCCTCATTTCGTTGATTTGCAGCTTGTACAAAAACCTTCAAATTCTCTAATATTTGATCTTGTCCAGCAAAATCATCAAAAGAAAGCGGTCTTAATTTCCTCTCAAGATCATGTTCTTCGGCGTCATAACCATTTGATGTTGGATCTAAATTTTCGTTCATAAAACAAAGATAATAAAGCTTAAGTGATATTTAAATATAAAGTTTATATCAATAATATTAGACCCAGAACAAAATCAAAACACGTTGTATTAGAAAATACACAAGCAAAAAAAACCTCTACTTTCGCAGAGGCTTATTAATATATTTAGTGATGTAATTCTTCTTCTCCTTCTTTCATTGGAACATTTTGAGGAACAAAATCAACATCATGTAAAGGATTGCTGTAATCATATGGCCAACGGTGTACTTCAGGAATTGCACCTGGCCAGTTACCATGTATGTGTTCGACTGGAGCAGTCCACTCTAGCGTATTTGATTTCCATGGATTCATAACCGATTTCTTACCGTAGAAAATACTAATGAAGAAGTTGTACAAGAATACCAACTGAAAAGCTCCACCGATCAATGCAAAAGTTGTAATTAAAACGTTTACGTTTTGCAAATCATCAAATAATGGAAAGTTCGTATTTGTATAATAACGTCTTGGTAAACCAGCTAATCCTATAAAGTGCATTGGAAAGAAAACTCCATAGGCACAAATCGCAGTTACCCAAAAGTGTACATATCCAAGATTTTTATTTAACATTCTTCCAAACATTCTTGGAAACCAGTGGTAAATTCCAGCAAACATTCCGTAAAGTGCGGATATACCCATTACTAAGTGAAAATGTGCTACAACAAAATACGTATCGTGCACATTAATATCAAGTGTGCTATCTCCAAGAATAATACCTGTTAAACCACCTGTAATAAATGTTGAAACTAAACCAATCGAAAATAACATCGCTGGATTCAATTGTAAATTACCTTTCCACAATGTAGTAATGTAATTAAAAGCCTTCACAGCAGAAGGAATCGCGATCAATAACGTGGTAAATGTAAATACAGATCCCAAGAACGGATTCATACCAGATATAAACATGTGGTGACCCCAAACTATAGTAGATAAAAAAGCAATAGCTAAGATTGACATGATCATCGCTCTATATCCAAAAATTGGTTTACGTGAATTTGTTGCAATAACCTCAGAAGTGATTCCCAAAGCTGGCAATAAAACGATATAAACCTCTGGATGACCCAAGAACCAGAATAAATGTTCAAATAATACTGGTGAACCTCCTTGGTAATGCAATACTTCACCTGCAATATAAATATCAGAAAGGAAGAATGATGTACCAAAACTTCTGTCAAAAATTAACAACAAAGCTGCTGATAATAAAACTGGGAAAGAAACAATCCCAATGATAGCAGTAACAAAGAAAGCCCAAATTGTAAGTGGCAATCTTGTCATTGACATTCCTTTTGTTCTCAAATTAATTACCGTTACAACATAATTTAAAGATCCCATTAACGAGGATGCAATAAAAATCGCCATAGAAACCAACCATAAAGTCATTCCCATACCAGAACCAGGAATAGCTTGTGGTAAAGCACTCAATGGAGGGTAAATAGTCCATCCTGATGAGGCCGGACCGGCTTCAACAAAAAGGGAACCAATCATAATTACACTTGAGATGAAAAACAACCAATATGAAATCATGTTCATAAATCCCGAGGCCATATCTCGTGCACCAATTTGTAATGGTATCAATAAATTACTAAATGTACCACTAAGCGCGGCCGTTAGTACAAAGAATACCATTATGGTACCGTGTATGGTGACTAATGCAAGGTAAATATCGTTGGCCATAACTCCATTCGGAGCAAATTTATCACCAAGTAAAATATTGAAAATCTTGAATGATTGCTCTGGCCATGCCAATTGCATTCTAAATAGCATAGACATACCAACTCCAATAATCCCCATGAATATACCTGTAATTAAGTATTGCTTGGCAATCATTTTATGATCAATACTAAAAATATATTTAGTAATAAAAGTGTCTTTATGGTGGTGTTCGTGTTCGTGATCCATTGCGTGATCGTGACCTTCTGCTGACATATATGTTTACTTTAAATTTTCTTATTAATTATTTCGTACCCATTGGGGCAACAACTTCAGTATCTTTAGCTTTAGTGGTATCCACATCCATTGCTCCGTCTACAGGTGCAGCAGGAGCAGCTAATGCCGCTTTTACTTCACTAACAATTGTAGCTTTATCTTTTAACCATGCTTTGTAATCTTCAGGAGTATCTACAATAATTTTCATTTGCATATTATAGTGAGAAGCACCACAAATTTTATTACAAAGTAATAAGTAATCAAATGTGTAAGGATCTAAAGCAGTTTCTCCTTTTGCAACAAGATCGGCGCTTTTTTTAGTTCTAATAGCATTGATATTAGCAACTTTTTCTACCATAAAAGGTAACTCTCTGTATTCATCCGTTGTATAGATCGGTTCAAAAGCAAATTGAGTAACCATTCCAGGAACGCAATTCATTTGAGCTCTAAAATAAGGCATATAAGCGGAGTGTAGAACATCTTGTGAACGCATCTTGAAAAGGATTTTTTTGCCTTTTGGAATGTGTAATTCAGTAACTACAATATCATCTTGAGCATAAGGATCTGCTAAATCAACACCAACAGCATTAGCACCTTCAATAAATCTAACATTTGCTTTACCTAAAACATTGTCATTACCTGAATATCTTGCTTTCCAGTTGAATTGTTGTGCATATAATTCGATAACTATAGTATCTTCATCTTCATCAACAAACATAATATTAGTCCATGCAAAAAGTCCATAAAGAATCAAACCAGCCAAAACAACAGCAGGAATAACACTCCAGATTGCCTCTAATTTATTATTGTCTGCAAAATAAAGCGCTTTCTGATCTTTCTTACCTCTATATTTAAAAGCAAAATAATGTAATAAAACCTGAGTAATAGCTTGTACAATAAAAATAAGAACCCAAGTAATGTTCATTAAATTATCAACTTCAGCTCCATGAGCAGAGGCTGGAGTATGAAGAACAAGTGGACCCCATTTAAACAATCCGTAAATTGAAAAAATATAAATGAAAGCTAAAAAACCAAACATCAAATAACCTTGTACGTTATTATCATCATCTGTAGCTATTTCTGAACTATCTGAAACGGAACCAACTTGCGTTAGATCGAATATTTTAGTCAATTGCCATAAAGCAACAGCTAATAAAACTAAAACTATAATTACCA
>JAYTBZ010000117.1:0-9451 GCA_043736705.1 Flavobacterium sp.
AAACGACATCAACTACTGGTCCAATGATCTGGGCAACTTTTCCTATTACTTTTGACATTACTTATGTGTTTATTAAATAGCTATTTAGGTTTATGAAATAATACCAATCGAAACGTATCGATTAAATGCTTTTTTCAGAGCGCAAAGATAATTTTTTAAAATATAAAATCAATAATTTTTTTACAAAAAAAGGATTTTTTTAATTGTTGAATATGAAATTACTCAAAAAAAGACAGAATATCGAACTATCTTTAAAAAAAACAACCACCTACGATAAAGAGGTGGTCGTTTGACATTTAATTTTTTATTTTTTTATAGAGAAGCTGGATACAAAATACGATATAAGCTTACATCTTTATTTTTAAAATTAGCTCCAAACTTTACGTTGATAGCCTCAGTAAATAAGTTTGCAATTATTACATATCCCCTCGGGCTTGGATGAACACCGTCTAATGAAAACATTCCTCCAGTAACAAAAGCAGATGTAGTTGTGTACCCGTTGTAAACAATTCCACCACTTGCCAATTTATCAGTCACACCTTTCAACTCCACAAAGGCCAAACCTTTTGTATCGGCAACAGATTTAATTGTAGTATTGTATGCATCAGTTGCAACTTTCACCTCTGCAACTTCTGAAGCAGTTAACGCTGTGCCATCACTCATTGGAAACGTTACACCAATAGTATTAAAACCAGCAGGAGCTCCAACTTGAGCAGTACCAATAACCCCTCTTGCTGTTAATAAAATAAAATCTTGTTTACCGGCTGCACTACTGGCGTGTCTTGCTTGACCATAAAGACCTCCTAAAGCAGCGGCAGTTCCAGCGCCTAAACTAGGAGTTAAAGCGGCTGTAATTTGTGCAGATATATTAGGCAAAGATTCATCTAAAATAAGAAGCGGATTGCTTTCTGTCGTTATTGGATTTCCATCATTAGCAACAATTGCCGCAAAACGAGCTGGCAAACTTGCACTAGCCAACGCCATGTTTATACCTCCAAACAACTGATTAAGTTGAGCAGCTTGTGATGGGCTTAACCCAGGGATTGGATTTGTAGGAACTGTTGTAAAAAAAGGCAATGCTGTTACATATGGCAAGTTAGCGACCACACCCTTTGCTCCATTTGCCGTCATTGCATTCACTATATTATTGTAAGCGCTGGCAAAAACAGTTGGATCAGTGATATCATTACTTGCGTAAGTTGCAGGATTCATATTTCCTGTTTGGTTTCTTCCTGAACCTCCAGATGTAGCATAACCCAATACATCATTTCCTCCTATCCAAAGAGAGAAAAATGTAGGGTTTTGTGCAACAGCATCAGCTAGAACAGTTGTTGTTGCTGATGAAGCAAATCGAGCGAAGTAAGGATTTGCAGCACCAGTTGCAACACCAGCCACATTTCCATAACCCGGCGCCACTAAATGATAACTTTTTGCACCAGGAACACCCATATTATTAAATGAACCTGTCAATTTAGTAGTAACCTCTGTTGACGGTCTTCCCGCCACAGGAACAGGTGCTGCTCCATTGAAATACAATCTTGTACCTTGAATTACATTGCCACCAAGTAACAAACCACCCACATTATCAGCCATCAAAGGCGTTTTAAATTCACCTCCACCAGTCAAGGCAAACTGTTGCGAAATAACATTTGCATAAGAACCTTTTTGAGCTTCAATAAATAAGGCATTATCACTAAAACCAGCTGCAAAAGAATCACCCAGTGCAACGTACTTAGACACTGTTGCCGTACCTGAGGTTAAAGGTGTACCATCAGATGAATTAGCGTCTACTGCTACCTCTTCCTCACTATCACACGCTAAAAATGCTAAAGAAGCAAATAATAGCCATTTGAAATTTTTTATCATCGTTTTATAATTTAGTATTTATGAATGATTACGGGTTGATTGTCCAAGAAGCAAAATATTGTTGACCAATAAGACCAGCTCCTAATACTTGACCGTATTCTTTACCTCCAATATTTGATGCTCCAACTTTTAATGTTGATTTCAAAGAAGGAAGGTTATAATTTAACTGCGCATCTATCACGGTTGCAGATGCTATTGTACCATCTGCAAAAGAAGATTGCCATAAGTATTCACTATTCCATCTTCCGCTAACATTAAATCCAAAATTTGGAAATAACTTTTCGTTACCAATAGAGGCTTTCACACGGTGTTTTGGTGTATTGAAACCAGCTTCGAAACTAGGATCTTTGGATTGATCAAAAGCAAACTCTGCATAATTATAATTAGCTCCAATTTCAAAATCTTTGTATACTTTTCTAGACAATCCAAGACCGAACCCTAATGACTTAATTTCTAAAGGAGTATTAGTGTACAATTGAAATGTTCTAGTATTTCCATTTGAAAGCGCATGGATAGCTTGCAGACCTGCCGCGCTCGTAGTGCCTCCGCCATCAATAGCTGTTCCATATAAAGGCGTAACTACATTTAAGTTACCAATGAAATTATTATAAATATTATAATACCCGTTTATATCTATTGAAGTTTTATTGATGAAAGACCTATAACCTAATTCAATTGCTTTTACTTCTTCTGGTTTAACTAGACCCGCATTTGTTTTTATTAATAATGCAGGATTTTTAGCTGCTGAAAAGGCAAGAACAGATGATGCAGTATATGAGTTTTCATAAGCTCTTGTTCCGTTAATAGTAACTGAAGTACCTCCAGCAAATCCCTGTCCAACAGTAGTTGCAATTGGTAATGTTTCTACAAAACGTGTTAAGTTATCTGGCGCTGAACCTAATAAAATGGCACTACCAACGTTAAATCCTATGTATTGATCTTGTGTAGATGGATTTCTAAAGCCTGTTTGAAACGACCCTCTAAAATTATGGTTTTTATTTTGCCCACCAGAATATACTACAGAAACTCTTGGCGAATAATTACCGTCAAAATTTTGCGCTTTATCGTAACGAATAGATCCTGTAAATTTCAAGCGATCATCCATTAATTTTTTCATTATTTGAGTATATGCACCGTATTCATCATACTTGATAGGACCATTCGCATCAGTGTAAATACGCCCAAACGAATTTAACTGATATTCTCTGTAAGAACCACCAACTTGAATTTCAGCAAATTTGATTAAATCTTTAAAATTATAATTTACATCTGAATGGTAAATTCTTGAATTGTCAACTAACTTAGAACCCGTTAACACACTTGCTTCGTTTGTTACTTGACTGAAAGCATTTCTAAACTCAGGAGTTCCTGGCAAGAATCTTCCTTCATCCGCTTTTGCTCTAGCCGCTCTGTGTGCATCTACCGGCAACATACCTCCTAAAGTAGATCCAGCATAGGTTCTTGCATAATCACCAAACCATTGTTGATCTGACTTCCACTTTCTATTTATGTTGATACCCGTAAATAACATGTCATAAGATTTTCCACCATCTTCGGTCGTTGTATATCCTCTAACAAAGAAATTCTTTCCTTTGAATTCAATTTTATGCTGTTGCATAAAAAAGTTATTCAAATAGTAACGATTTGCACCTTGATATACCGTATTTCCGTAACCAAATTTACTTTGTACAATTACTTCTAATCTTTCGTCACCGAAAGGTCGAACATGTAATGAAAGGTCAATTTTTGTGTTTGAAACTTTATTGTCAGTTAAATCCACCTCATTATAACCTGTTCTTGAAACTTTATCACTTGGTAAAGTAGGAGCAGGAATTACTGTTGCAACTTCATCACCATATACATTGATTCCGTCATATCCATAATGAGTTCTATCTCTACCTGCTATCGTTTTATCATCATAATTTACTGCATGCCACTCCGTTCCTCTCATGTATGTGAAATTAACTTTACCCGCTACATACTTATTAAATGCTTTGGCCATACGCACACCATAATCAATGTAATCATTAGTACCAGCTGCTTTTTGGGAAGTTTGCCCAAATTTTGCATATCCCGTGATACCTTGACTTGTAAATGGACTTCTACTTGTCATAAACAATATACCGTTGAAAGCATTTGCCCCATACAAAGCTGACGATGCTCCTGGCAATAACTCCACACTTTGTACATCAATTTCAGATAGACCTATTAAGTTTCCTAATACGAAGTTCAATAACGGAGAGGAGTTATCCATTCCATCCACCAATTGCATAAAACGAGTGTTAGCAACAGATGCAAATCCACGTGTATTAATTGATTTAAATGACATACTTGACGTATTCATTTGTACTTCTTTCATGTTTTCTAACCCATCGTAGAAAGAAGGCGAAGCTGTTTTTTTAATTTCTGCAATACCCATTCTTTCAATAGTTACTGGAGACTCTAAAACTCTTTCAGGAGTTCTTGAAGCAGAAACTACAATTTCATCTAATTTATTCTCTTCGTCTACCAGTTTTACAGTGATTTTTTGATTAGGAGAAGAAACAGATATTCTTTGAGATGTAAAACCTATACTTGTAACCTCAATAGTATATGGTGGCTTTCTAGAAGATTTCAAAATAAAAGAACCGTCTACATCTGTAGTAGTACCAGCGGAATCTCCTATAATTTTAATGTTGGCTCCAGGAATAGGTTGGTTGTTACTGTCTGTAACAATACCTGAAATTGAATTTTGAGCAAAAGTTAAGCTACAAAAAAACAATGTCAAAAAAAGTAAATACACTCTCATTGGTTTATAATTTGTTGGTTTATGAGACCAAAGTACAAATATTTTTGATATTAATAAAAAAGGGCCTTTAAAATTTCATATTTAGCAGTTAATTTGAGCGATTTAAAATTATTCGCCATTGATTTTTTGTAATTATTTGTTGAAAATTATGCAATAACAATAGAATATCATTATGCATGCATATAAAAAATACACATATCACAAAAAAATTATTAATTTTTAAATATTTGATAAAAATAACAAATAAGATAAATATGAACCTTTTTTGCAGTCTTTTCGAGCATTTAGAAGAGTTTTCGCAAAAAAATCAACAAAAAAAAGCCTTGAAAAAATATCTTTCAAGGCTGTTTTTATATAAATGGAATTAAAAACTTATTCTACCGTAACTGATTTAGCTAAATTACGAGGTTGATCTACGTTGCAACCACGCAATACAGCAATATGATACGACAATAATTGTAATGGAATTGTAGTAATCAACGGTGATAAAGCATCAGAGGTTTCTGGAATTTCAATTACATAATCGGCTAACTCACGTACTTGTGTATCCCCCTTAGTAACAACAGCTATTATTTTTCCACTTCTGGATTTTATTTCTTGAATGTTACTCACAATTTTGTCATAATGACCTTGTTTTGGTGCAATTACAACTACTGGCATACTTTCGTCGATTAAAGCAATAGGACCGTGTTTCATTTCAGCTGCAGGATATCCTTCAGCATGAATATAGGATATCTCTTTTAGTTTTAAAGCTCCTTCTAAAGCAACAGGGAAATTGTACCCTCTTCCTAGATACAAACAATTTGGGGCATCCTTAAATGTTAAAGCGATCTCTTTTGCTTTTTCATTGGTTTCCAAAGCTTCTTTAACTTTTTCAGGAATAATTTCTAATTCCTGTAAATACATATGAAAATCACTATTAGACAAAGTGCCTTTTGCTTTTGCCAAACGCAAAGCAATCATAGTTAATACTGTAATTTGAGTCGTAAACGCTTTAGTAGATGCAACTCCTATTTCAGGACCCGCATGTGTGTAAGCTCCTGCGTGGGTTTCTCTAGAAATTGAAGAACCTACAACATTACAAACACCAAATACAAATGCACCATGTTCTTTAGCTAATTTTATAGCTGCCATGGTATCTGCTGTTTCACCTGACTGAGAAATAGCAATAATGATATCTTTACTATTTATAATTGGGTTTCTATATCTAAACTCTGAAGCATATTCTACTTCAACAGGTATGCGAGCAAACTCTTCAAAAACATACTCGGCAACCAATCCGGCATGCCATGACGTTCCACATGCTACTATTATAATACGATCTGCATTTAGGAATCTTTCTAGATTATCCTCTACACCTGCCATTTGAATAAGACCTTCATTAGCATGCAATCTCCCACGATAAGTATCTTTTATAACACTTGGCTGCTCATAGATTTCTTTTAACATAAAGTGATCATACCCGCCTTTTTCAATCTGCTCTAAGTTCATCTGAAGCTCTTGAATAGTAGGATTAACTAATGAGTCATCTTTAATCTTGCGAACTTTCATTTGTTTGTGTAATCTAATATTTGCCATTTCCCCATCTTCAAGATAGATAGCGTTTGACGTATACTCTATAAAAGGAGATGCATCCGAGGCTATAAAAAATTCACCCTCACCTACCCCAATAGCTAGCGGACTTCCTAATCTTGCAGCAACAATTTCATTTGGATTTTTTTTATCAAATACAGCTATTGCATAAGCCCCTACTACTTGATTTAAAGCTATTTGAACTGCTTTTCCCAATTTTAATCCATCTCTTTTTTGTACTTCTTCAATTAAGTTAATTAAAACCTCAGTATCTGTGTCTGAATGAAAAACATAACCTCTTTTTGACAATTCCTCTTTCAAGGGAGCATAATTTTCAATAATTCCGTTATGCACGATGGCTAAATCTCCAGAATTTGAAATATGCGGATGAGAGTTTACATCGTTTGGCACACCATGTGTTGCCCAACGTGTATGACCAATACCAATATTCCCATTTATTGTGATCTCCTTTGAAGCTTTCGCCTCTAGATCTACTACTTTCCCTTTAGTTTTTGAAACCTTTAAATTCTCACCATCATACAGCATCACACCGGCACTATCGTAACCCCTATATTCAAGTCTCTTCAATCCTTTTATTACTATGGGATAAGCTTCTCTAAATCCGATATATCCAACGATTCCACACATATTTGTATCTTAATTAGGTTTTGTAAAAATAATCTCTAGTTTCAATCTTTTGGCATCAGGAACCGAAAATTTACCACCATATAAAATGGTTCCTAATGGATTCATAACCGACGGTTTTGGTGCTCCCGTAATAAAAGCATTTGGTGTTTTTACCTTATAGGATATCGGATTGTTAATGTCTTCAGTTACAACCAAACCGATCTTAATATTAGTAGAATCTTTGAACTTGATAAGGTTCCTGATATGATTTGTTATTCTAATTTTATATGAGGTTCCTCTTTTGGTAGTAGCATTTGCAATTAGATTACCATCAAAAATGATTTTATCTTTTTTAGGATTGAGACTATTGGTAGTTCCATCCAAAAAATAATCAACAATTGGTCGATTGTTTTTAAAATCATAGACATACACCCTCTGAGGTTCTATATTTCCCGACATAGCCGCAGCATCAATATGAAAAACAAGATTGGCCTCATTAACCAACCAACCACTTTTTCTAATGGATTCTAATTCGCCAGGAGTTTCAAAAAGGCTTATTACTGCTAGAGATCCTTCTCCTCCTTTGAGATACAACTTTTCATCTCCTTCTACACTATTTCCAGTATTTGGCAAAGCATTATAAGCAAGTCCGCTACTGGTAAAATTAGTGTTTTGCAAGCTCACTGAATTTCCAGTTAGATCTAAAACAATAGTTTTTTTGACACGTGTAACCGTAGTCACAGCACCTACTGTTGTAGAAAGATCTTCGTTGTATTTTATGGTAATTTTACCTGCTTTAAAATTCAACATTGCTGTATTTCCAGCACTACTTCCTGATTTTTCCATTTTAAAATAAAGACCTCTAAAATATTCTTTGAATACCGAATTTGATGCTAATTTACCGGAAGCCACGGCATCAAGAATCTTAGTTTTAAAAAAGTTTTTATTCAAATTTAATTGCATTCCCGGAGGAGTTCTTGTTGTAGCAACTACTTTTGTAACTGTATCAGTTGAAATTACCACATGTTCTGCGGGGTCGAAGAAAAATTTATCGTTTTGAGCCAAATTGGCATCGTCATTAAGGCGATTTGGATTTTTAACATTATCAAAATCGGCATTTTGATCTGTAAAATATTTCTGTGGCTGCACAAATCCGCCCATTGGGTCAGTGTCTCTCATGAAATATCCCGACTCGTAAACACTTAATTTCATTTCCGCTTTATCTGGACCATAAATGGAGTCGAGCGTATACTCACGACTTCCATCTGTTTTGGATATAGTTTTGGAAGCGTCTATGTAATATGGAATTGTTAAAACAACACTTTCAATGTAAGGTCTTGTACCAATGCTTGTAGGTGGTGCAGTTATAGTTAATTGAGTTGCAAAATTTGCAGTAGTTTCACCAAAATTAGGATTATTATAAATTCCTAACGGATTTACTTCAAGATTGTTGGACTGTATTGGACCCGTCTTTTGCCCGAAAGCTAAAACACTATAGGTTTGTTTTTCCAGGCCAAAATTATTTTCACCAATTAAATCACCACCAATTTCATTATAATCCTTGTCGCACGAATATAAAAAAATGACACCTACAACGACCAGAATTTTCTTAAAAAAAGAATTATTGTACATATTAAATAGAAAAGTTTAATTTAAAGAACCTCATTTATATAGAAATTAGTATACTGCTCTGCGAAAGCATCTTTCGGTGCGAAAGGTAAAAAAGGTTTCCCTGAAGATTCTATAAATTTTGTTAAACTTGGAGATAGGTTTTCTGAGGCAATAATCACTGCGTCTGAATGCTTAATGGTAGCTTTAATGATATTTTCATAGCTAGGCATCTCCAAATCAGATATAGCTTCATCAGGAACCCCGTCAAACTTTACTTTGTTAATCATCTCAACATCGAGAGTCCCATCAAAAGACTGACTGTATACTGAAGTAACAATCTTAGTTTCTGAAAACAACGCCTCATTTTTGTAAAAATGCTTCATGTATATGGGTAACATAGCAGCCATCCAACCATGAACATGAATAATATCCGGAACCCAATTTAATTTTTTTACTGTTTCAACAACCCCTTTTGCGAAGAAAATAGCACGTTCATCATTATCTGGATACATCACTCCCTCTTCATCAGCAAATGTGGCTTTCCGCTTGAAATACTCATCATTGTCAATAAAATAAACTTGTATTCGCTCTTTTGGTATCGAAGCCACTTTAATAATCAAAGGCATATCCAAGTCATTCACTACCAAATTCATCCCCGAAAGTCTAATTACTTCGTGCAATTGATGTCTTCTCTCGTTAATATTTCCATACCTTGGCATAAAAATTCTTATTTGTCCGCCTTGATCATTGATCATTTTGGGTACGTCATAAGACATTAAAGAGACCTCATTTTCAGCGAGATAAGGCACCACTTCAGATGATACATATAATATCCTCTTATCTTTCATATTGTAATTTACTTAATTTATTGGCAATAAAAACCATGCAAAATTACAAAAATTTATGCAGTTATTAACTAAAATAGTAAGTTTGCATTTAATTTTAATAAAACAGCCATGCCTATTTTCTACGGAAAAGCACCTTTGA
>JAYTBZ010000118.1:0-1911 GCA_043736705.1 Flavobacterium sp.
ATGTAGTTATTTTGAAGTCACAAATATCGTTTTTTTTGTGAAAACAATTTGAATACTATTTATTTACTTTGGCACTATTGTATATTTGCTGAATAAAACACAATATTTATAGGTAAAAATGCAATTTTATTGCGTTTTTGAATCATTAAAATAAAATTTTATGAATATTAGAAGAGGTAAACCCGAAGATATGCAGGCAGTTTTAGGCCTTATTCAAGAATTAGCGCTATTTGAAAAAGAACCTGACGCTGTTCTAGTTACTGTTGATGATTTAATTCGTGACGGCTTTGGACCGGCTCCCTTATTTCATGTTTTTGTAGCAGAAATTGAAAATGACCCGACTGATGCGGAACAAGGAATGCAAATTGTAGGTATCGCGCTGTACTATTATCGCTTTTCGACTTGGAAAGGAAAAACAATACACCTAGAAGATTTAGTAGTAAAAGACAAAATGCGTGGAACTGGTTTGGGCTACGCTTTGTATTCTGAAATTATAAAACAAGGTAAAAAAGACCAAGTACGCCGGGTGGAGTGGAATGTGCTGGACTGGAATACTCCTGCAATCGAATTTTATGAAAAGTCAGGAGCTAAAGTGCTTCGTGATTGGTACGTTGTACAAATGGATGAAGTAGGAATCAACAATTTTATTGAAAATAAGTTAAAAAAATAAAATTGCAATTGCATTTAAAAGTTAAAATTTAGAATTATATAATTGGAATTTATAGTAGTATGAGAGTATTCAAATTTGGAGGAGCCTCTGTTAAGGATGCCTCAGGAATCAAAAACGTTTATGACGTTTTGCAAAAAGTAGGCTACGAAGATGTATTACTCGTTGTTTCTGCCATGGGGAAAACAACCAACGCTCTTGAAATCGTAATAAAAAACTATTTTGAAAAAAAGACTGAGTTAAATTCGTCGGTTCAAGAAGTAAAAAAATATCACAATCAGATTTTAATGGATTTATTTGACGATGAAAAAAATGATGTTTTTGTCGCTGTAAATACCCAGTTTGCTGATTTAGAATATTTTTTGGCACACAATAAATCGCCCAATTATAATTTCGTATACGACCAAATTGTGAGTTATGGCGAGCTTATTTCGACCACCATTTTGAGTCATTTTATGAATTTTATGGGCATAAAAACGCAGTGGCTTGATGTTCGTAATTTCATTAAAACAGATGCCAACTACAGAGACGCTGAAGTCGATTGGGAATTGACACAAAAAAATATTTCTAAAAATGTAAAGCGCAAAATATTAAATATTACACAAGGTTTCTTAGGTTCTGATGAGAATAATTTCACCACTACTTTAGGACGTGAAGGTTCCGATTATACTGCCGCAATTTTTGCTTATTGCTTAAATGCGCAAAGCGTTACCATCTGGAAAGATGTTCCCGGTGTTATGAATGCCGATCCAAGATATTTTGAAAACGCGAGTTTATTGAATCAGATTTCGTACCGAGAAGCAATTGAACTGGCTTTTTATGGTGCAACGGTCATTCACCCAAAAACACTGCAGCCGCTTCAAAAAAAGGAAATCCCTTTGTATGTAAAATCATTTATAAACCCTTTGCTAACGGGAACTAGTGTTTCTAAAGGAGTCGACTTAGAGCCGTATTTACCTTGTTTTATTGTTAAAAAAAACCAGCTTTTAATTTCACTTTCCTCTATCGATTTTTCCTTTATTATGGAAGAAAACATCAGCGAAATTTTTGCCATGTTCCATCAATTCAAAATAAAAGTGAACTTAATACAGAATTCAGCCATAAGTTTCTCTGTCTGTGTTGAAGATAAATTCGATAATTTTAAAGCTTTGAATGCCATTTTATCCAAAAAATTCAAAGTAGAATTTGACGAAAATGTAACCTTATATACCATTAGACACTTTAACGAAAATGCGGCACAAACT
>JAYTBZ010000119.1:0-4232 GCA_043736705.1 Flavobacterium sp.
TAGAACCTACTTATTGGGTTTAAACATTAATTTTTAATTCGATTTAAAATGAAAAAATATATATTTATTATCCTGATAGTAACAACAATTTTCTCTACAGTAGCAGTTTCCTGCAGTGATGATTTTGTTGATCGACCAATAGAATATTCTATTGACTCTGAGAATTATTTTAATTCAAAATCAGATTATGACAATGCTTTAATTGCAGCGTATGATTTATTACAAACTACATATCTTAATGCCTTGTTAGGAGAAATTGCTTCTGATAATACTTTAGCAGGAGGCGAAAGTCAATCAGATGTGCCCGGTTTTCAACAAGTTGATAAAATGATTCATACTCCTGTAAACAGTAATTTAAAAAACTTATGGGACTGGATGTTCGCTGGTGTACAAAGAGCAAATTACATTCTAGAATTTAAAGATAAGACTGAATTTCAAGGAAAAAATCAGGTTATAGCAGAGGCGCGTTTTCTTAGAGCATACTATCATTTTGAACTAGTGAAATGGTTTGGTGGCATTCCTATGAAAGGCGATGCAAGGTTTAGTCCTGGTGATGAGAAAAAAATTCCACGATCTTCGGTTACAGAAGTATATGCTTCTATTGAAGCAGACTTAATTTTTGCGGCAGATAATTTAGCTGCTACAGCTGCACAAAAGGGTAGAGCTACGAAGGGAGCTGCTCTTGCATTACTTGGAAAGGCTTATTTATACCAAAATAAATTTGGACCAGCGGCAACAACTTTTGATCGTTTATTCGTGGCGTCTCCTTACTCCTTAGTAACAGATTACAATTCTATTTTTGAAAATGAAGGTGAAAATGGCGCAGAATCAGTGTTCGAAGTTCAATATACTGATGTAGAAGGAGCAGGTTTTGGATGCCTCCAATGCAGTGAAGGCAATGTAGCGGTTGGTTTTAGTGGACCAAGAAATTATTCTGGTGATCTATTTACGTCGGGTTTTAGTTTTAACGTACCAACTCTAAAAATTGTTAATGCATTCGAAGCAGGAGATCGCAGAAAAGCGGTTGCAATTTTAGACATTGAAGCATGGGCTACTTCATCTGGAGCAACTTTTGGCAAGGGATACGAACATACAGGTTATTTTAATCGAAAGTACATTCCGAGAAAAAGGCGTACCGAAGCGCAAGGAGATTTAAACTTGACCAATCCCAATAACTATCGAGCGATTCGCTACGCTGATGTACTATTGATGGCTGCCGAAGCAAATAATCGCGGCGGAATTGACGATGCAAAAGCAAGAGGCTACTTAAATCAAGTGCGTCGACGAGCTTTTGGAGATTTGAATCATGATATTTCAGTTTCTGGTGCTGCTTTAACTGATTTTATTTTAGCCGAACGTAGAGTAGAATTAGCAGGCGAAGGACATCGTTTCTTTGACCTAGTTCGTACTGGGAAGGCCGCACAAGAAATTACGGGTTTTAAAGCAGCAAAGAATGAATTATTTCCTATTCCTATTGAGGAAATTCAATTTGCAGGCGGTAATTGGACACAAAATCCCGGATATTAAAAACTAATATTATTTATATATGAAAAAGTTAAAATTAATACTAAGCATTTCTTTAATAGTCCTATTTTTTGGCTGTTCAGAAGAGAATAATGATGTCGATTTAGATGGAATAGATGCACCCTCAAATATATCTGCTCTAACCACTATTACACAAGATAATTCAGGGAATGTTACTTTTTTGCCTAAAGGAGAGGGAGTTACGCAATTTGAAATTTATTTTGGAGATGGAACTGCCAAGCCTTCTTATGTGAATCCAGGTGGAACGATTTCTCATAAATATAAAGAAGGTAAATTTCAAGCAAAAATTGTAGGTATCACGATTAATGGTAAAAGAACAGAGACCTTGCAAGAAGTAATGGTTTCTTTTTTGGCACCTAAAAATTTACAAACTACAATAACTATTGGCAGTAATCTTGCCATAAGCGTAACGGCAAAAGCGGACTTGGAGACCTTTTTTCAAGTATATTTTGGTGATGTTGCAAATGAAGTTCCTGTAAATTTTATGGAAGGCGAAGTGGTAACACACACCTACGCTAGAGCTGGAACTTACCAGGTAAAAGTTGTTGCTTTAAGTGGTGGAGTTGCTACAAGCCAAAAAATTGAGGCAGTCACTGTGACAAATCTATTTGCTGCTCCGCTTCCTACAATTCCTTCGGCTAATGTAATTTCTATGTTTAGCGATAGCTATACAAATGTAGCTGTAGATACATGGAGAACTTCTTGGTCACAGGCAAATCTGGAAGATATTGACATTAGCGGTAATAAAACTAAAAAATATAGTTCCCTAGGTTTCGTGGGTATCGAAGCTACTACAACACCTATTAATGCTTCAGCAATGACATTTTTTCATCTAGATATTTGGTCTGCTGATTTTACAGAGTTTAAAGTTAAGCTTGTAGATTTTGGTTCAAATGGTGTTTTTGGAGGCGGTGACGACAAAGAACATGAAATCACAATTGCTAATCCTGCCAAGGAAAAATGGGTTAGTTTAGATATTCCGTTAAGCGATTTCACAGGATTGACTACACGCAGTCATATTGCGCAGTTAATTTTTGTAGGCGCACCTTTTGGCAATACAACGGTTTATGTTGATAATGTGTTCTTTTATAATCAAGCCGCATCTGTAACTGCAGCACCCACACCAACAGTTGAAGCCTCAAAAGTGATTTCTATGTTTAGTGATGCGTATACCAATGTACCTGTTAACACTTGGAGAACATCTTGGTCAAGTGCTACATTAACAGACTTAACGATTAATGGAAATGCTACAAAAAAATATAGTGCACTTGATTTTGTTGGTATTGAAGCAACAACAACTCCTATCGATGCAACAGCAATGACACATTTTCATACGGATGTTTGGTCCGCTGATTTTACAGTTTTCAAAATAAAATTAGTCGATTTTGGTGCTAATGGAGCCTTTGGAGGTGGTGATGATAAAGAGCATGAAGTAACAATTACTGCTCCCGCAAAAGGATCTTGGGTTAGTTTAGATATTCCCTTGAGTGATTTTACAGGATTGACTACTCGTGCTCATATTGCACAGTTAATTTATGTAGGTGCGCCATCAGGAAATAACACTGTTTATATAGACAATGTTTATTTTCATAATTAATACAATTGGTACAATCAATTCATACTAAATTTAAAAAGAGTTGGTGTAAATAATTATTTCAACTGCATTTTACAAAAAATTATAAAAATGAAAAAAATAATAATAAATATAGTATCTATTTTCACCCTGCTATTTATGGTTAATTGTCAGGAGGATAATCTAGGTTTTGGTTCAGTGGACACCCCAACAGGGCTAAAAGTTACTGCTGAAATAATTGGGAAGTCGACTGCTTTTCCGAATGGAGATGGCTCTGGAAAAGTAAAATTCACGAGTACGGCAGAAAATGCTATTTCGTACAAATACATTTTTAGCGATGGTCTATCTAATAATGCACCAAGTGGGATTTTGGAAAAAACTTTTGCAACTCCCGGAAATAATACGTACACCGTTACTGTAATTGCATCAGGTGCGGGAGGTGTAGTTACAAATACTACTGTAGAAGTGACAGTATTAAGTAATTTTAAAGATGAAGTTGCGGTTCAATTTTTAACAGGTGGCTCCAGCAAAAAATGGTACTGGGCACAAAGTGAGCCGGAACATTTAGGCGTAGGTCCTAATGTGGCTTGGGCAGATCCTACTTTTGGAACTCAAAATTATTATCCATCTTTTTACAGAGCTGCTCCTAATGAAAAATCGGCGACCTGTTTATACAACAGTGTGATGACGTTTTCTTTAGAAGGTAAAACAATGAAATTTTTATTAGATAACAAAGGCCAAACCTATTACAATGGTGCAATCAAAGGCGGAGATGATGCTTGCTACGACTTAAATACAGGTGGTGCAAAAACAGTAACATTGAGTAAATCAGATTCTTTTGTATCTAAAAATCCGGATGCTGTTACCCAAACAAGAGGAACTATCATGAACTTTTCTGATGGGGGCTTTATGGGGTATTTCGTTGGCGGAAGTTCTTATGAGATTTTATCTATTACAGATAATCGCATGAAAGTTAGAGTGGTACAACCAGGGAACCCATTTTTGGCTTGGTATCATATTTTTACGACAACAGCTCCAGGAGCTGCTGCATCTCCAACAGATTATACTACTTTAAAATTTTCTGATGAATTTAATACCGATGGCGCTCCAGATC
>JAYTBZ010000120.1:0-1909 GCA_043736705.1 Flavobacterium sp.
ATTGCAAATTTTTCTAGTTTAACTCAATTTGGTAATACAATAATTCCTGCTGAAAGTGGTGAATTAGCAAGTGGTTTATCAGGTGAAGGAAGAATGGCCGAGCCGGAAAACATCGTGGCTTTTATTGAAGATGATTTAAACAGTAAATTACCGCTGAAAGGAAAAAAAATCTTAATAACTGCCGGTCCCACATACGAAGCAATAGATCCAGTTCGTTTTATAGGTAATCACTCGTCAGGTAAAATGGGTTTTGATATTGCCATTAGTGCCGCAAATTTAGGAGCAACCGTAATTTTGGTTGCAGGTCCTACCAATTGTAAAGTTTCAAATCCATTAATACAAGTCATTAACGTTGTTTCTGCACAAGAAATGTATGATGCTTGTCATGATGTTTACAGTAATATAGACGTAGCGATTGCAGCTGCAGCCGTTGCGGATTATCGCCCTAAAAATGTTGCTTTCCAAAAAATAAAAAAGGCTGCAGATGATTTTACAATTGAGCTCGAAAAAACGAAAGATATTTTAGCCTCTTTGGGAGAACGCAAGATTAATCAGTTTTTGATTGGATTTGCTTTAGAAACAGAAAATGAAATTGAAAATGCCATCTTGAAAATTCAGAAAAAAAACTTAGATTTGATTGTTTTAAATTCGCTTCAAGATCCCGGCGCGGGTTTTGGTAAACCAACAAATAAAGTCACATTTATTGATAAGCATTTGCATATTGAACCCATGGAATTGAAATCGAAAGAAGCAGTTGCTGATGATATTCTAAACAAAGTGAAAAAGCATTTTACGAAATAAGTAAAACGGATTTGTAATACAAATGCTAGGTTTGAAGAATTTCCAACCGTTCTACAACAATACAAATCTACAGATGAAAAATATAATTATTTTTTTGCTTCTTTTTACTTTTGGGTGCACAGAGGCACAACAATTGAACTGCACTGTAACAGTTGATTCCCAAAAACTGAGCGTGACGAACCAGCAAGTTTTTAAAACGTTGCAAACTTCAATTAGTGAATTTGTAAACAAAACAGATTGGACGGGACAAACAGTAAAGCAAAACGAAAAAATTAATTGTTCAATGTACATTACGGTTTCGGCTAACAGTTCTGATCAATTTACAGCCACCATTCAAGTACAATCTTCAAGACCAATTTTTAATTCGTTGTATTCCTCACCAGTATTGAATTATAATGATAAGGATTTTAATTTTAGATATACAGAGTTTGAAAATTTAGTATTTAGTCCAACTACATTTGATTCAAATTTAGTTTCGGTTTTGGCCTTTTACTGCTATATGATTTTAGGTATGGATGCAGACACATTTGTTTCCGAATCTGGAAATTCTTATTTTGAAACAGCTCAAAACATATTAAACGTTGCCCAGCAAGGCGGTTCAAAGGGATGGAGTCAGGCTGACGGAAATCAAAATCGTTACTTTTTAGTTAATGATATTTTATCTCCTGCTTTCAAACAAATACGCCAAACCATGCTTGATTATCATACTGGTTTAGACCTGATGCATAAAGATTTGAAAGCCTCCAAAGACAAAGTAAAAGAATCCGTTAGTGATTTAATTAAACTAAATACTGCCCGACCAAACGCTTTTTTGACTCGTGTTTTCTTCGATGCTAAATCAGATGAAATAGTGTCTATTTTTTCTGGTGGTCCCAGCATAACCATTTCAGATTTGGTTAATAATCTGAATAAAGTTTCTCCTTTGAATTCAAGTAAATGGATGCTGATAAAATATTAATTGGTTTTCAATTTTTAGGTAATTCAGTTTCACATCACAAAAAACAATAGTAAATGATAACGTCACTTTCGATAAAAAACTATGCTTTAATTGAAAAATTGTCCATCGATTTCTCAAAAGGTTTTTCAATAATCACAGGAGAAACTGGAG
>JAYTBZ010000121.1:0-4226 GCA_043736705.1 Flavobacterium sp.
ACAAGTTTGCGATGCTAATAATTTAAAATTTCACTTGGATGGTGCCCGAATTTGGAATGCTTTGGTAGCTAAAAAGCAAGATCCGAAGGCATTTGGAAAGTTATTTGATACTATTTCTGTATGTTTATCTAAAGGACTAGGGGCGCCAATTGGTTCGGTTTTATTAGCTGACAAGGCTACAATTCACAGAGCGTTGCGTATTCGAAAAATATTAGGTGGCGGGATGCGTCAAGTAGGTTATTTGGCAGCAGCCGGAATTTATGCTTTAGATAATAATATGGAACGACTAGCCGAAGATCATAGAAGAGCTAAAGAAATTGCTGAGGTGCTTAAAAAGTTGACTTGGGTTGCATCAGTAGAGCCCGTAGAAACGAATATTCTGATTTTTTCATTAACACCAAATTGTAATGAAAAGAATTTAATTGAAGTCTTAAAACAAAAGAATATTTCAATTAGTTCGATGGGTCACGGTAAACTGCGCATCGTAACGCATCTTGATTACAGAGAAGTGATGCATACTTATGTTTTAGAAACGCTTTTAAAGTTGTAAGCTAGAAATTATGAATTATGAGTTTTTCAATTTTAAAACTCATAATTCATAACCTATAATCTATTTTATTTAAAAAGATTGTCCATTCCAGGAATCATAGGCATATCCATTTTTGCAACAGCATCAAGTTCTGCTTCATTTACTTTCGTAGCTTTAGCGATTGCTTTATTTAAAACTAAAATTAGGTAATCTTCTAATTGTTCTTTGTCTTCCAATAAAGAATCATCAATAGTTATTGATTTAACAGAACGATTAGCGGTAAGTGTTACTTTCAATAGTCCATCTGAGCTTTGCTCGTCTACAAGAACCGTATCCAAGCGTTTTTTAGTATCTTCTATTTTTTGTTGGGTTTCTTTAAGTTTACCCATCATTCCCATTAAATCCATGTTTTCATTTTTTTACATTAATTAAAATACAAAATTAGTATATTGCATAGTCATATTCAATAAAATATTCATGAAAAATAGACTTGTCAGAACTGCTCTTTGTGTTATTTTTGCATCTTCACTCACCAATACAAAAGCACAACAAATGTCAAATAAAAGTCCAATTCCAGTAGCTAAAATAATTCCGAAATCATTAGAAAAACACAATGAAACAAGAATTGATAATTACTTCTGGCTAAACGACAGAGAAAATCCTGAAGTTATCGATTACCTGAATAAAGAAAACGAGTATTATGATGCTATGACGGCACATACTAAAGATTTTCAAAAAGAATTGTTTGATGAAATGAAGGGCCGTATTAAGGAAGATGATCAGTCCGTTCCATATTTGTATAATGGCTATTACTATATCACTCGTTTTGAGAAAGGACAGGATTACCCTATTTATTCTAGAAAAAAAGGAACTCTTTCTGCCAATGAAGAAATTTTATTCAACTGTAATGATTTAGCCAAAGGACATTCGTACTTTCAATTAGGAGGTTTAAGTGTAAGCCCAGATAATAAATTTGCAAGTTTTGGGATAGATATTGTAGGGAGAAGAATTTACACGATACAAATAAAAAATCTTGAAACGGGAGAAATCCTTTCGGATAAGATTGAAAACGCTACTGGAAACTCCGTTTGGGCAAACGATAACAAAACTATTTTTTACACTAGACAAGACAAAGTTACCCTGCGATCTGATAAAGTTTTCAAACATAAATTAGCTTCAGATGATGCAGATGATGTTTTAGTTTTTAATGAAAAAGACGATACCTTCAACGTTTCAGTAAGTAAAGAAAAATCAAAAAAATATATTGTTATTGGTTCAGGAAGTACATTAACGACTGAATATAGAATACTTAATTCTGATACTCCAGATGGAGAATTTGTGGTTTTTCAACCCAGAGTTCGTGGTTTAGAATATAGTATTTCTCATTTTGGAGACTCTTTTTACATTTTGACCAATAAAGATAAAGCAACTAATTTCAAGTTAATGAAAACGCCTGAGAGCGCTACTGCAAAAGAAAATTGGAAAGATGTGATGGCGCATAGAAAAGACGTTTTGCTTGAAGATATCGAGATTTTTAGTAATTATTTAGTTGTTGAGGAACGTTCTAATGGATTAAATCATATTCGAATTATACCTTGGAGTGGAGCAGGAGAATATTACTTGCCTTTTGGAAGTGAAACGTATAATGCCTACACGACTACAAATGTTGATTTTGACACTGATATCTTGCGTTACAGCTATCAATCACTAGCAACGCCATCTTCGGTTATTGATTTTAATATGAAAACCAAAGCGAAAGAAGTAATGAAAGAGCAAGAGGTTCTTGGTGGCAAATTTGATAAAAATAATTATATAGAAGAACGCGTTTGGGCCACAGCTACTGATGGTACTAAAGTGCCAATTTCTATAGTATATAAAAAAGGATTGAAGAAAGACGGTAAAAATCCATTGTTGCTTTATGCCTATGGTTCGTATGGAGTTACAATGGATACGTACTTTTCATCAACACGTTTGTCTATTTTAGATAGAGGTTTTATTTTTGCAATAGCACACATTCGAGGTGGTGAAGATTTAGGAAGACAATGGTATGAAGACGGGAAATTATTAAAAAAGAAAAATACTTTTACAGATTTCATTGATTGCTCTAATTTTTTAATTAATGAAAAATTTACGTCGCCTAAACATTTATACGCCGAAGGTGGTTCAGCTGGCGGATTATTAATGGGAGCTGTAGTCAACATGGCACCGGGATTATACAACGGAGTTATTGCCCAAGTTCCTTTTGTAGATGTAATTACTACGATGCTTGATGATACTATTCCGCTTACCACAGGGGAGTATGATGAATGGGGAAATCCAAACGTAAAGAAATATTATGATTATATGTTATCGTATTCGCCTTATGATAACGTAAAGGAACAAAATTACCCTAATATGTTTGTTTCTACAGGTCTTCATGATTCGCAGGTACAATATTGGGAGCCAGCAAAATGGGTTGCTAAATTGAGAACAAACAAAATAAACGATACTGTTTTGTACCTAAATACGAACATGGATGCGGGGCACGGCGGTGCTTCAGGACGATTTGAAGCAATAAAAGAATTGGCAAAGGAATATAGTTTTTTATTAGATTTAGAAGAAATAAAAAACTAATTAGATTTTTTTTGTTAAATTTGCAACGTTCGTGGTTGTGTTGAAACGGAGCCACGACTAACTATTTTTTTATGAAAAAAGAAATAAACGCTTTCAATAATGTACTAGAATTAATAGGTAATACTCCGCTTATTAAACTAAATAAAATTACCGAAGAATTAAAAGGTAATTTCTATGCAAAAGTAGAAGCTTTTAATCCAGGACACTCCTCGAAAGACAGAATAGCTTTATATATTATTGAAGAAGCTGAAAGAAAAGGAATTTTATCTCCAGGAGACACAATAATAGAGACTACATCAGGTAACACTGGTTTTAGTTTGGCAATGGTAAGCATCATAAAAGGATATAATTGTATTTTGGCAGTGAGCTCTAAGTCTTCTAAAGATAAAATAGATATGTTGCGCAGTTTAGGAGCAAAAGTATATGTTTGCCCGGCGCATGTCTCTGCTGACGATGAACGATCGTATTATAATGTAGCCAAACGATTGCATGAAGAAACAAAAGGTTCCGTTTATATTAATCAATATTTTAATCAATTAAATATTGATGCACATTATAAATCTACTGGACCAGAAATTTGGAAACAAACAAATGGTAATATTACTCATTTAGTTGCTTGTAGTGGTACTGGTGGAACAATTTCGGGTACTGCAAAGTTTCTAAAAGAACAAAATCCGAATATCAAGATTCTTGGGGTTGATGCTTTTGGTTCGGTACTGAAAAAATACCATGAAACAAGAGAATTTGATAACGATGAAATTTATCCTTATAGAATCGAAGGCTTGGGTAAAAACTTAATTCCATCAGCAACTGATTTTGATCTTATTGATAAGTTCATGAAAGTAACAGATGAGGAAAGCGCGCACTCAGCCAGAGAAATTGTCAAAAAAGAGGGGTTATTTGTCGGCTACACTTCAGGTGCAGTAATGCAAGCCATCAGACAATATGCTGAAGAAGGAGAATTTGATGAGAAAAGTAACGTAATAGCTATTTTTCCAGATCACGGTTCTCGTTACATGAGTAAAGTATTTAGCGATGATTGGATGAATGAACAAGGTTTCTTTGACAGCATCAACGAAGAAGA